>NZ_JBHZPZ010000015.1:0-90227 GCF_042787345.1 Flavobacterium xylosi
TGAGAAAATTATAGAAATACAAGAGAAATTAAACAATAGACCAAGAAAAAGATTTAATTTTGAAACACCTAATTATATGTTTAATCAAAAAGTTGCATTTATAACTTGAATCCTGCTGTTATAAAGTATAATTCAAATTGACACTCCATCGGTAATTGGCCTGGATTTTTGAATTGGATAAATGTTGATTGATTGGAATATGCAAGTAATCTGACAAAGCAAAAATGAAATTAAAATTATTACCATTATTACTGACAATATTCTTATCTATAAATGGGATTTCGCAAATTAAATATGGTTCAAATAATGGAAAATATTTGACAATTCGTGGAACTAAACTTTATTATGAAGAATATGGAAAAGGAATTCCTTTACTTCTACTTCACGGAGGTTTAGGAAGTATTACTGATTTTAAAAAGTGTATTCCTAATTTATCAAAAAAATATAAAGTAATTGCTTTTGATGCACCTGGACTTGGGCGTTCAGAGTTCGCTGATAGCACAATGACTTATAAACTTATGGCTCATTATTATTCTGAAGCAATAGATTTATTAAAATTAGATAGCACTTATGTAGTTGGTTGGAGCGATGGTGGAAATGTGGCATTACTTCTTGCAAAAATTAGACCTGACAAGATTAAGAAAATTGCTGTTTCTGGTGCAACTTATAAACTTGAAGGAACAACAAAAGAATCATTAGAAGAAATTAATAAATTTTCAGATACAACTTGGGTAATAAAAGAACTAAAACCATGGATAAAACAATATAAAGAAAAATCTCCAACAGGAAATTGGAAAAAATACATAACTGAGGCAAAAAGAATGTGGTTTGAAGAAATTTACTTCCAAAAATCAGTTTTAGTTGAAATAAATACACCAACATTACTTGTTTATGGAGACAGGGATATGTACACAACCGAACTTGGATTAGAATTACACAGAGCAATCAAAAAATCACAATTGTGTATTTTACCAAATACTTCTCACGACGTCTTTTGGGAAAAACCTGATTTAATAAATAAAATATTGATAGACTTTTTTAATAAAAGATAGTAATAAAATCAATACCCATGTCACGGATTTAATTGCGGATTTGCAATCCGTGACATCAAACATAAGCCACAACAAGAATTAATTAAAGTTAATATTTCTTAATATTTTTAAAATAAAAAATAACTTTACGGGCACGGATTGCAAATCCGCGCTCTCGGTTCTGGAGCGACAGAAACATTAAAAATAAAAAAAATGAAATTTAAAATAAACGATAATATTGACATTGTAGGAACTGTTGGACTTTTCCTTACTGCCATTTTTTCTCCTTGTTGTTTTCCTCTTTTTGCATTTGGTGCTTCAGCACTTGGTTTTGGTAGTTTAGAATTATTTGGAGGTTGGACATTGTGGATTTTCCAAGCAATGGTTCTTATTTCAATTGGAGGACTTTATGTTTCTTATCGAAAACATCTTTGTTTATATCCCCTACTAATTGCTATTCCCAGTGGAATTTTGATATTCTTCGCTTACTATTTTAGTAAATACGAAAATTCAACTTATCTAATTTACGCGGGCATGTTTGGACTTTTCATAGCGACAATTGTAAATTATTACCAAAATAAACTTCACGGAAATTGTAAAACTTGCGGAATATATGACGGAAAAACTGTCGAACTAAAATCAACAATTACCTGCCCAAATTGTGGACATAAGAAAGCGGAGATAATGCCGACAAATGCATGTGAATTCTTCTATGAATGTGAAAATTGCAAAACAAGATTACGACCACTAGAAGGAGATTGTTGTGTATATTGTAGTTATGGAACAGTAAAATGTCCTCCAATTCAAGTTGGCTCGAGTTCTTGTTAAAAAAAATAGTTCTTGTAACTAAAGGCAGTGCTTCAGATGTGGATGTCAGTTTTTAATTTAAAGTTGACTTAAAACTGACTAACCATACATGAAAAGCCCTCTCCACCTTTCAATAAACGAATGTGAAGAGGGCTTGTTTTTTTAAACTGCATTGAAATATGTTTTATGCCAATTCCGGAATTTTAATACCAAACAATTCCTCTTTGTAAAAATGCAATAAAGATTGTGTATTTTGATGCTTGTTCTCCGCAGCATCTGATAAAGAGAATAACGATTGATAATACGCGATTCCTTCGGCTAAATTATTCTTGAACAAGTTCCATTTTTTTATTTGCGGCGCCGTAATTTCGGCAGAAACCGTTGCAATTTCGTTCTTCAAATAATCCAGATACATTTTCAATTCTTTGACAAATAAATGAGGACGATTTGTGACCGTCAACACCGAAGTGTTTCCATAAATGTGTCGCACCATTTCAGAAAGTGAAACTTCATGGTCAAAATACGCCATATTAGGCCCAGGACAAATGACAACACCTTGCGCCTGCCCTTTTATCTTAATATCATTTTCCAAATAAGAAGCATTGGCTAAACCAACACAAAGACAGGATTTTTCAGTGATTTTGATTTTGGCATTTTCGAACATTTCAGCCGTTAACGTATCTTTCTTACCAACTAATTCCTCTAATTTTAAATCTTGGAATTTTTTGGAAGCAGAACAAATTCCTTTAGCACCATATTCTTTGCTTAATGCCAAAAACTTTTTCGGGCAAGAACTTCCCGCATTATTATCGTGAATACGTTTTTGTTTCAAGTGCTCATTGGTTGTTCCTCTCAAGGTATTAAAAGGAATTCCCAACGGAGAAATATGGCTCAGGTACAAATCTTCTTCTTTGGCTTTTGCCAATAATTTACGCGTGGCTTCATCTACAGAAGTGGCTTCGGGAACCAATAAAAACGGTGATCCCCAACCCACAGAATCCACCTCATAATAATCCAATAAAAAGTTGTGTTCTTCGGCTGTCCCTACTCCGCCCTGAACCGTTATTTTTAAATCCAACGGCTGCTCCGGAACGTGCATTCCCTTTTGCGCTAAAGCTTTTACCATCAAATCATGTGCGGACTGAATCAATTGTTCTTTTTTCTGTTTGAATTCTTCCAAAATAGGACCTAACAAATACCCATCAGTCGCAAAAGCGTGTCCGCCACAGTTCAATCCGGATTCAATTCGGTATTCTGAAACCCAAAGTCCTTTTTTGGCCAAGAAGTTCCCTTGAATCATTGCCGAACGGAAATCACTCACTTTTAGAATAATTTTCTTCTTTAAAGTGTTATTGCTATCCGGGAAAAAGACCTCGAAATTTTCGAAATAACTGTACAATCTCGGATTCATCCCTGCCGAAAGTACAACTGATGAAGTTAATTTGCTATTAGCAAAACCACGAAGTGAAGCATGAGCGTCATTAAAAGCTGCTGGTAATTGTTCGTCTTTAATGAAATTATCCTTGTCGATTTTGGTCATGATATTTACATCAATCTCACCGGCGCTCAGGTTATTTTCAAGATAATTTTTGATATTTTCCTTAAAGGCAATTCCGTCATCCAGTAGATTTTTAAGTCCTTTTTTAATTTCCGACTTGTTGGGCAACATGGCAATATAATTCTCTAATGCCAATTTACTTTCAGCCAGTTCATTCTTGAAATTTTCGAATTTGTCTTTTACGATTTTATCTACTAAATTCAGGTACGACGTAATGCGCTCTGCACGATAATCGTGCATTTTTTGAGAAATCTCCTGATACGGAAGGCTGAATTTTTCGCTGTAAAAAGCGTTCATTTTTTCTATAAGATCATCATCTATAATCGAAATCACAGAGGATATCCCATACTTTGCCACTCGAATCGGACTGTCTATCGTGTAAGCAAGTCCCATCACGGGTATGTGGAATGTATGTAACGGTTTAGTTGTTGTCATGCTTTAAATAATTTATTGAATAGGCAACAAATATCGCAAAAGGGAATAGTTTAAAAGCTGATAAATATCATGCTTAATAAATTATTTCACTGCAAAACAAAGCCTTGCTTCAAATGACAATTTTTTGTTAACAGTTAAACCTTAGTCAACTATCCGCATCTTATAACTCTAATTTAAAAACATTAAAAATGAAAAAATTAATAATTGCCGCATTATTGGTTGTTGGGATGACAAGCTTTGCTCAGGACAAAAAAGAAATGGGAACAAGACCTGACAGAGCTGAGATGGAAAAATTTACTCCAGAACAACGAAATCAATTAATGTTAAAAAAAATGACATTAGAATTAGATTTGAATGCTTCACAACAGAAAGAAATGAGTAAAATCATTGCTGAAAAAAGTACCAAAAGAGAAGCAAGAATGAAAGAAATGAAAGCTAGCAAAGATTCTACTACAAAACCCACTTCTGATGAAATGTTTGCAAGAAAAAACAGAATGTTAGATGAGAAAATTGCCATGAAGGAAAGAATGAAAAAAATTATTACTCCAGAACAATTTAAAAAATTGGACGAAATGAAGGGAAAAAGACAGCAAGGAATGAAAAAAAGAATGATGCACCATAAAGACGGAAAACCAGCAAATATGGATGACAAAAAATAATCCATTCTCTTGAAATACTTCATCTTATTTCATAAAAAAAGACCCAAATTTGGGTCTTTTTTTTGTTTAAAATGTTTTAGAAACTTTATCTACCGCCTGAATGGTAAAATCTAAGTCTTCATAGGATAATGCATCCGTTATAAACCACGTTTCGTATGCCGATGGCGCAATATAAATCCCCTCCTGCAATAATCCGTGGAAGAATTTTTTGAAGGTTTCATTGTCTCCTTTAGCGGCCGATTGAAAATCAATTACAGGCGCCCCATCAAAATGAACTGAAACCATAGAACCAATTCTGTTTATCGTAAAAACAACATTATTAGCTTTCAATACTTTTTCCATTCCGGCAGCCAAATAAGCTGTTTTTTCTTCTAATCTCTTAAAAATGGCACGGTCCTCATCTAATGCTTGTAACATTGCCAATCCAGCAGCCATTGCCAATGGATTTCCTGACAAAGTTCCTGCTTGATAAACTGGACCTAACGGCGCCAGATAATTCATAATTTCTTCACGCGCAGCAAATGCTCCTACCGGCAAGCCTCCGCCTATTACTTTTCCGAAACAAACAATATCCGCATTGATATTAAATAATTCCTGAACACCACCAGCGGCAAGTCTGAAACCGGTCATTACCTCATCAAAAATCAATAGAATTCCATTGTCAGTACACAGTTGACGTAATCCTTCCAAGAAGCCTTTATTTGGCGGAATACAACCCATATTTCCTGCAACTGGTTCTACGATAATTGCGGCAATTTCGTTTTTATTGGCCTCAATCAGTGTGGCTACATTTTCTAAATCATTGTATTTTGCCAACAAGGTATCTTTTGCGGTACCAGCAGTAACTCCCGGACTATTTGGTGACCCGAAAGTAATTGCCCCACTTCCCGCCTGAATCAGGAAAGAATCGGAGTGCCCGTGATAGCAACCGGCAAATTTTATTATTTTATCTTTTTTGGTAAATCCTCGTGCCAGTCTTACGGCGCTCATACAAGCTTCAGTACCTGAATTTACGAATCTTATCTTCTCAATATTTGGAACCATAGAAACGGCTAAAGCAGCAATTTGTGTTTCTAATTCGGTCGGCATCCCAAACGAAGTTCCTAACTTGGCTTTTTCAATTACGGCTTGTACAACCGGTTCAAAGGCATGTCCTAAAATCATTGGCCCCCATGAATTGATGTAATCGATTAATCGATTTCCATCTTCATCATACAAATAAGCACCCTTGGCACTTTTGACAAAAATAGGGGTTCCACCAACTGCTTTAAAGGCTCTTACGGGTGAATTTACTCCTCCTGGAATTACTTTTTCTGCTTCAGCAAAAAGCTGACTACTTCTTTTATATAACATTTTAAAATTTGGATTTTATATTTGGCTCCTTATAAAGAAGGAAGCGACAGGTTTACAATATACTGCTACTAAATTTTCAACTGTTGCCCAACTGAAAGTGTATTGGCTACCAGATTGTTTTTTTCTTTTAACTCATTAATTCCCAAATTGAATTTTTTGGAAATAGAATATAACGTATCTCCTTTTTGAACTTGGTACAAAGTTACCTCATGAGTTGTATTTTTTATGGTCTCGATAGGAATTTTTCCGGTCAATTGCTTTTCCAATAGTATATTCTTATTTCCTAAAACCTGATCATCATATTGGTTTAAATTATACCGTTCGATATAAGAAATTAATTTATTTGGATATTTGGGGTCTGTGGCATAACCGGCTGTTCTTAATCCTCTTGCCCATCCTTTATAATCCCCTTTTGACAAAGCAAATAAATTAGAATATCGTCCTCTAGTAGTTAAAAACAAGGCGTGGTCTTTGAAAGATTCCGATACATTATCATATTTCCTGAAGCATTCCTGAGCCGAATCATCATCGTGTTTTATCGTTTCTCCGGTCCAGTCTTGATGGCATTTTATTCCAAAGTGATTATTGGCATTTACCGCTAAATCACCTCTTCCGGCACCCGATTCCAGAATTCCCTGAGCCAAAACAATACTTGCGGGAATACCGTAAGTCCGCATATTATCCATAGCAACATTCTTAAATTGAGCAACATAATTGACCACGACATCACTACTGACAACGGTTTGTGAAGTTGAAACTATTACTTCAGTAACTTGATTAGGAAAGTCTTGTTTGGGTGAATTTGTTACAACCGGTTTTTTTAAAGCTGGTTTTGCAACGGATGGTTTTGTGACAATTGGTTTTTTAGCCGTACGAACTAATTCCGTTTTTGGCTTTGAAGGTATTTTCTTTGTCGTTACAATAACCGGTTTGGTGGCATTACAGCCAACCAAAGTTAGTATTACGAGAATCAGTATATATTTTTTAACCATTGATGTCTATTATTGGTAATTTTTTGTTTTTTAATTTCATATTCATCCCCTGAATTCCTTGAATTCCACCAGTATGAATGAGTAAAATTTTTGATTTTTCGGGAAAAAAGTTCTTGTGTATCAAATCAATAACGCCAAAAACCATCTTTCCAGTATAAATGGGATCCAAAGGAATGTTATTTTCTGCAAAAAACTGGTTAATAAATGCGATTAACTCAATATTAACTTTTCCATATCCACCAAAGTGATAATCCGTCACTAACTCCCAATTCTTATTTTTTACAATATTACGAATTTCCTCTATTAAAAAATCCCCTTTTAAAGCGGCGAATCCTAAAACTTTCTGATGCGGTAAAACACTGTTTATAATTCCACAAATAGTTCCGCCAGTCCCTATAGAACAGCCGATATAATCAAATTCAGCATCCTCTTCAGTCAAAATTTCCTCACAGCCTTTGATGGCCAACTCATTAGTCCCGCCTTCGGGAATAAGATAAAAATCACCGAATTTTTGTTTTAAATTTTCTAAAAACGAAATTTCTGTTTTTAATCGATAGGTTTCTCTGCTGACAAATTCGAATTGCATTCCGCAGTTTTCGGCAAATTGCAAGGTTGGATTTTCCGAAATTTTGTCCCGAAGTTCGTCCCCTCTGATAATCCCTATCGTTTTGAATCCTTTTTCTTTTCCTGCAAAAGCCACAGCGGCAATGTGATTAGAATAGGCCCCGCCAAAAGTGAGCAGCGTTTCCTGCTGTTCTTCTTTTGCTTGAAGCAAATTATACTTTAGCTTTCTAAACTTATTTCCTGAAACAAAGGGATGAATCAAATCTTCCCGTTTGATATGGACGGTAATACCGTTTGGAAAACACATTGTTAACTGTTGATTCAAATCAAATAATTTTGGACAAAGGTAAAATTTATATATAATAAAAGTGCAATCTTAACAGAATGCACTTTAGTTTTTATAACTGTCCGTTAAACGAACCATGATTATTTTTTATTATCATCAGCAATGAGATTAAGAGATTAAGAGTCAATGCTGTCAAAAAAATCTTAAAAAAATTACTGAATCTCGGTAATGCCGCATGATATTTTTATTTCTTTGTTTAAAAAAACGCAAAACCTCATTGTTAAAACAGAACAAAGCCAGCATCTCTTAACCTCTTTGTTTAAAAACTATAATGTTTTATTTGTTAAACTCAACGTTTACAGGGGTTTACAAAGTGTTTTTATGAGTTTTAATTTTAATAAAGATATTGGAATGTTTTTTTGGTATTAGTAACGGACAGTCATATTAGTTTTTGGTATTAAAACCCATTTAGTTTTTAATAATAATCTTTTTCCCTACTTCTATTTTGTCTTTAGTGGCAAGCTTAACGATATAAATACCGTCACTTAAATCGGAGGTCGAAAATTTATAAGAGGCATTTGTACCTAAATCTTTTTTGCTGAAAATTATTTTCCCGGCCACATCATACAAACTACAACTGGCAAGATCCATTAATAACGAATTACTGATTGTCAGACTTTTCTCGGTGTTGTTTTGATAAACCACAAAGTTTTCAATTACTTTTTCTTCAACACCCAAAGAAGCTTTATTCTTAAAGGTAAGTTCATATTGTTTATTATTGACTCCGGAAGGTAATGTCATTTCGTGAAAACTATTTTTGATGTCATAATATAAATCTTTAACCTTGTCGTGTAGGTAAACATTGGAAGCTTCAGTAAAATTTAAAATTTCTTTGACGGTGATTTTATAATTCGCTTCTCCGGTATTTCTGAAACCAAGAGGGATACTTTTATCGATATCAAATTTTACAGCATTAATGACATATTCTGAATCATCTACGACAAAATAAACATCCGCTGCCGCATCATCGCTTGAAGACAGCGCGTCCATAGCACGATCCACTCCGTCAGTAGCTTCCGGAATGAATGCCAAAGCTAATTGACGAACTCCTTCGTTATTCAATAAGGTATTAAAACGAATCTGAGGTGTTGGAGCAATACTTACTTTTGTATAATCAAAACCTGATACCGATTGAATCGCAGATAAATAGCCCGAAGTATTTTTTGTTTTGCTTTGATTTGCATTTTTTTCAAATTGAGAATAATTTGTCTGGCCTTCCTTTACGAAAACTCGGTAACTATTTTTCATTTCTACTGTTCCGTTTGCTGTTCCATCAATCAAGAAACCTTGCCCAACAGGACAAAAACGTCTTTCATAAGTTCCGCCTGTTCCTGTAGCCGACCCCTCATTTCCCGAACCATCATACGAATAAAAAGTCGCAGGTACATATATACCGCTGCTATTCAATGTACCCGGTGAAAAAGCGCCATAGCCCCCTTTATAATCCGCTATATAATGGGAATTTACTGTTTTATCCTGTTCCCAGAAATAAGCGATACCAGTAGTATTTGTAGCTCCAACTAAAAAAGCAGATAAATCTATTGCTGACGGATATGGATTCCCAGTTAGTGTAAATTGTTCAATGCCAACTGGAATGGAAATAGTTCCGTCATTTGGTTTTCCTCTAAAATCATAGCGCTGTTTACTTCCTGGATTATTTTGAACTCCATTTACGGTAATTAAATTGGTTCCCGAAGTTCCTTTCATGGTAAAACCTTCTCCGGCATTCAGATTAGAGCTTGACCCCACCGAAGTCCAATCTGAATAGCCTGCTGTAGCAACTAATTTATTAATCCAATAAGGGGCAATTGCAAATGGACTAGCCGAACCATTATAATTGTTTGCCGCTAAAATAGTTGGAGCGCTGCTTGCTGTCAAAGTGGTAATATCTTTAAGTTGTGTAATTCCGAAAGGCGCATTCCCTGCACTGGCCAAATTTCCCCCAACCGGTGAACACCAGTAATTGAACTGAAAATTATTGGTAGTCCCTTCTTGAAAAACAGATAAGTTCCCCAACCCCTTATTAGCTCCAGCTATTGCAGTACCTTGAAGCAACTGCGCATCTTGGCGTAAATAAAAATTACAGGTGGCCGCATTTAATTCCACGTCTTGTTGGACATAAACGACTTCGTTATTTACAAACACATTCGTATTTGCACTTACAAACAATTGCGCGTTTGCATAGCTATGAAATAAAAATCCAGCAACAAACAGGAATAATCGATTAAGTATTTTTGAGCTCATAGACATATGAATTAAATTAATTTAAAATTCTCTTATGCTTCGCTGTAATCGTACCTATTCAAAAAATAAATCTAAAAAACCAATTTATTTTTTATGATTTCAAATTTTCCAATTTATAATACTTTTCAGACATCTAAAAGTAAGCAGATTATCTTTAACTGAGTTGATGTATCAGTATATCTTTAAGGAGCGGAAAACTAATTTTAGGTAAAATTTACAAATAGGCAGTATTTTTTGTTAAAGTTACAACAAAAGTAGAATTGTAAGTGGTACAAAATACGTTAAAAGGCTAAAAAAATCGTTGAAATACACCTTTTTAAATAGATCATATGTATTTTCTTATATTTAAAATTACCTAAAAGAAGAGTAATCAATAAGAACCAAAGCTTTAAATTTTAACGATAAAAAACAGGATAAAACTTAGGTGTAGAATTAAGATTACAAATAATTGATGTTCCTTATTATTTGACTTATTAAATGAGATAATGATAAGATTTTAAATATAAAACATCTTTTATTTTGAATGTAACGCAAAAGGATTCAAAAAAAAATAATAGGACTGTCTGGTATATGTCCATAAAATAAATTGTGTCCAAAAAACTTAAAAAATGAAACATAGATATCCACCAATTAAAAAGATTTTACACAGATTTAAATTTTGCTAAAGTTAAAAAAATCAGTGCGAATCACTTTAATATTTACAATTTGTATTCTGATTGTCAATGATTTAAAAAAATAAAAATTGATTATTACCATTTTTGTTTAGAAATTACTGTAAGCAGTTAAGGCTAAAAAATAGAATCAAACAACTCAGATGAATGGCCGTTGGTTTTAACCAACAGAATTTGAAATTTTAGGCTAGTATTGGCTTTAGCCAAAATACAATGCTCATTTTGGCTAAAGCCAATCAGCATACTCATTCCGATCCGATGGTTAAAACCAGCGGCAATTGATAAAAAATCGTATAGTAATTTCAACGACTAAATGGTGTAAATTGGTACATATTGTCACAAAAAATGACTCTAGTTTATATTACGGTTAGAAAATATATCTATTTTAGCAAAGTCCCCACTATTCATAGACTGACTTTGCGACTCTGAGTCTTTGCGAGATTTACTTTCCCATAATCTTTCCGAAAAAGACAACAATATTTTCAAATGGCTTAACATTCCTTCAACATCACCTGCAACCAGTTAAAAGCTACTTTTTTAAGAGCAAATAATTCAAAAACCGCAAAAAAGAACGGCGCTTTAAATACTCTAAATTCAACTCATTGGCATAGGCTTCCCGTTCGAAGCTAATGTTTCTATACGCTAAATCCCCATTTTTATACTGAACCAGCCGAACCAAATACTCCAGAAAATACCAAATAAAAAAAGGAAGCACCAATAGTTCCAGTTGCTGCCGCAGATGAATTTTTTCATGATTCACAAAAACCAAATTTTCTTTATCAACCCGATATTTTACAAACACAAAGGGAAAAGCCGCTAATCCGCGATACCCTTTTGGAATTAAATATTTGGTTACAATTAGAAACATACTATTATTACGATTTACTTTAAAAATAAAAAAAGAAAAATAGGGAAAATATTTGAATTTATATTAGGTAGCAATTCATTTTTTTGAAGTGCTTAACATTTTACTTTTAGCAAAAATTCATATAATAAAAAAAACACTTTTACACCTCAATGCAGCTACTTAACTAATTCCTGCAACTAGCGTGTAAGTATTTGAAAACTAAATTATATCGAGCATTTTTAAAAAATAAAATTGTTATAAAACAAACAATTTATCGCTATTTATAAAAAAAAATAACATCAATTTAAAAATAATCGATTAACTACCTATAAATCAGTTAAACTACATAAAATATTTGGTAAATAGCTGGTAATTTTCTGATAAAAAAATCTATTTTTGAGTTCCAAATCCTACAAATAAAATGAAAGAAAGTTATTTATTCAAAAAAACTGATTCTGCAAAACCTACAGCGAATCTTGATACTACTTCTTATTCAATTATTGCAAAAAATAAAAAAAATTATTTCCTTTCTTTAATTTCCTCTCTGAGTTTGCTGCTGCTTTTTTTCTTAGGAAATAATATGAATGCGCAATCAACTGCTGTATTTACATCGTCCTCAACTTGGACTTGTCCAGCTGGAGTTACTTCGATAACAGTAGAGGCTTGGGGTGCTGGTGCTGGCGGAAGAACCGGCGGTGCCACTAAAGGCTATACAGGTGCTGGTGGTGGTGGTGGTGCGTATGCCAGATTAAACGCAGTAAGCGTAACACCCGGAAATACATACACACTTACTGTTGGTGGTGTAAGCGGATTTGATACGGCAGGTAATGAGTCAACTGCAACATTTGGGTCAAATACTATTAGAGCGGCAGGCGGTTCGATTGGAGCTGCGCCTGATACCAATGCGACAGGAGGTACCGGAGGTACAGTAGCTACAAGTATTGGAGATGTGCGGTTTGCCGGAGGAAATGGAGGAAATAGTTATGGATTTACTACTTCTAGTGGTGGTGGTAGTGGTGGTGGTGGTGGTGGTGGTGGTGGTGGTACAGGTATAGGTAACAATGGACTCACTCCAACTCTATATTCTACTGGGGGCAATGGAGGTGCTCTAGTTAATAATTTTGGTGGGGCAGGAGGAAAAGGAGGGAATGACGGTGGCCCAGGCGCAAATGCATCTACCACAGGTTATGGTGGTGGTGGTGGCGGCGCTGGTGATAAAGGTGGCGGTGCTTATGCATATATAGGCGGATCAGGTCAACATGGAGCCATTATTATTACATTATTATTAGCAAATGGTCCTGGAGGAGTTACCCAAAATTTGCAGTTATGGTTGCGATCTGACTTGCTCGACGGCACCATAACTGTTGCTGATAACAGTCCCGTAACAACATGGCAAACACAAGCCTTAGGTGCCAATGCTATTAAGCCTGTAGCAACTGGTGCTCCAATATATAAAAATAATGCAGCTGCTAATATCAACTTCAACTCCGTAGTAGATTTTACAAATGATGGTTCAACGGCTGCCGGTAATTATCTTGACAATGATCCAACTAGAAAGTATCTAAAAGGCTCATCTGCATTTTACAGTCAAGATATGTTTGTGGTTATGGTACCGAACAATTCTACTACATCAGCTTCAGCACGAATGGATATTTTTTGTGGAGACAGAAGCCCTACCGTTCAAGAAACTGATTTAACAGGTATTGGTTTTGGAAACTATACCGTAAGATTTAATAATGAAGTTTTAACTTACGCATTAGGTACTTCTACCGGGCTTGGCAATGGTTATGGAGTTGCACACATTAGCACAAGTGCTTCATATAATTCTCCAGGTATTATAAATACGCGAAATAATAGTGACACAAACGGACAAGAGCTATTCTTTAACGGTAATAACGTTGTCAATAATTCGCCCCCTCTTTCAGGATTTGCCAACGTTTCCAATAGCCAATACTGGATAGGACGAAGTGAAGGTATTGATGGTAGTTTAAACGCAAAAGTGGCGGAAGTCATTACTTATAACTCACGAACCACGGACGCACAAAGAAGTAATATTCGGAGCTATTTAGCCATAAAATATGGGATTACCTTGGGAGTCAATGGTACTTCCATGAACTACACCAACTCAGCAGGAACTACTATTTGGGACGCTACAGCAACCGGATATAATTTCGACATTGCTGGAATTGGTAGAGACGATTTGTCGAAATTAAACCAAAAACAATCCAGGAGCTCAAATCTATCTACCGATGTCACTATCGGTTTAGGCCAAGTGGCAAATACAAATACTGCCAATACAAATTCGTTTACCTCCAATAGAGACTATCTTGTCTGGGGTTGTAATAACTTAACATTCGAATCTTCAGGCACTACTACAAATGTAAATTTAGGAGGTATTTCAACCTCTTTCATAGCTGGAAACAGAAAATATAAAATCGTTGAAACAGGGATTGATACCGGCGAAGTAGTAGTTTCTTTACCTAAAACAACTTTAACTTCATCTTTTGCAAAAACTGCTACGCAAGAATATGTTTTGATTGTTTCATCAACTGCAGCTTTTGCAGCTGCTGATATAATTGATATCATTCCAATGACTGATACAGGAACAAATTTGGAAACTTGGTACGATTTCGACACAACCAAATTTTTTAGTTTTGGTATAGCGAATCAGGTAGAGAATAAATACCGTGTTGATAACCAAGCGGGAGATTTTATTGTTGGAGAAAGAAATATTAACCTTGGTACTTCATTTACAGTTTCGGGATGGATCAGAACTATCTCTGCAGGGACATTTGTTTCAAAAACAAATGCTTATCAATTTTATGTTGATGCTTCTAATAAAGTTGCTGCCAGTTGGAATGGAAGTAATAAAATAGTCAGTAATACCCCCGTCAATGATGGAAAATGGCATTATGTCGCGATAACTTATTCTGGCGGAACAGCAAATCTTTATATTGACGGAGTTCTTGACAATACCGTTAATTCACTGCCAGACCCCATTTCTAATACCAGTAACTTTTCAATTGGAGCGGTTTATACAAACAAATCAGCTATTACAAATTTATTTAATGGGGATATTGATGAAATTCGAATATGGACTACCCCTTTAAGTATCACTCAGATTCGTTACATAATGAATCAAGAAATTGAAAAATCAGGATCCATTTCAACTTCTGGAAAAATTATTCCAAACACGATTCCAAAAAATGAAGTTTCATCTGTACTATGGAGTACTCTGCAAGCCTATTACGATTTAAATACGTATTATGGTACTGCAATTAAAGACAAATCAGATAGTAATCGTTGGGCTAGAATTAAATATTTAACAACAGACAAAATAACGGTTGCAACCCAAACGGCTCCTTTACCATATCAAAGTATTGCGAACGGCGATTGGACAACTTCAGGAACGTGGGATAACGGATCTACTCAAAATTTACCCTACAGTATGTCATTAGTTACACCATCTATTCCTATAGACTGGAATATCGTTAAAACGAGTCATACTATTTCATCCACAGGAAACAAAACAGTACTAGGATTACTTGTAGATGCTGGTATAGCAAGCATAATAAGCGCAACAAACAATTCAAAAATCGAAGTTTCCCATTACTTAAAATTAGACGGAAAAATAGATTTAGTGGGAAGATCACAATTGGTACAAACCGAAGGAAGTGATTTAGCCCCAACCAGTGCTGGCTGGATCGAGAGAGACCAGCAAGGACAGTCAAAAATATACAATTATAATTATTGGAGCCCACCAGTAAATCCTATCAATAATTCAGCTAATAACACCAATTATACCGTAAAAGGGATACTGAAAGACGGCACAACTGCCACACCGGAGGAGATCAAGTGGATCGGAGGCTATGATGGATTGGCTACTCCTTTACCTATAAGTTTAGCCAGTTATTGGCTGTATACATTTAATAATGGGGCGGTTTATGCAGATTGGGTTAAGATAAACGAATCAACATTCTTACAAGTAGGCAAAGGGTTTACATTAAAAGGAAGCGGCGCAGGAAGTCCTCAAAATCTAACTTTTGTAGGCAAGCCAAATAATGGTACCATTACTACTACTGTTGGACCGGACCAATTATCTCTTACTGGAAACCCTTATCCATCAGCAATAGACGCTAACGCATTTATAACTAATAATAATAGCTCAATAGACGGAACAATTTATTTTTGGGAACATTTCGCTTCTAATTCTTCACATTATTTAGCAAGCTATCAAGGGGGTTATGCCGAGAGAAATTTGACCGGGGGCGTTGCCGCTTTAGCATACGGCGGTTTAATTAGCTCATCAGGCACACAGTCAAAGGGTTCTCCAAATAAATTTATCCCTGTTGGCCAAGGATTTTTTGTGAACGGAAGCGCTACTGGAGGAACAGTTACTTTCAGAAATAGTCTAAGAGGTTTTGAAACGGAGGAAAACATCCTTAATACCTCTAATATATTGTATAAAACAACCACTAAAAAACCAAACCACTGGAACGACAACAGTATTGACCCTGTAGAACAGGATACTTATAAAAGAGTTCGTTTAGGTTATAATTCCGCTAACGGTTACCATCGCCAGGTATTGTTAGGCTTTATGGAAGAAAACGCAACAAGTGGCATAGACTATGGTTATGATGGACTAATGATGGACGATTTCCCTAATGATATGTATTTATTGAATAGTGAAAACCAATTAGTAATTCAAGGAGAAGGCTTTTTTGATGAAAATGCTTCCTATCCCATTGGTGTGAAAACGGATTCTATAGGAAAGGTTTCCTTTACAATTGATGAATTAGAAAATTTTGATGATAACCAAAAGGTTTTCATTTATGATAAATCAGATGATACCTATCATAATATAAAAGATACTTTTTACGAAGTAGAACTTCCCGCAGGAACTATCGAGGACCGTTTTTATCTTCGTTTCACTGACAAAACCTTAGGAACAAATACATTTAGTTTATCTAAATCTGATGAGGCAATTGTAATAGTAAATCAAAACGTAACCGTTCAATCTTCAAACCAACTGATAAAAAATATTGCCGTATATGATTTATTGGGTAGAAAAATTGACAGTTATAAAAAGGTAAATGCTTCAAAATATACCTTGAGTCATTTAAATAAAACAACTTCAGGCTTAATTGTAAAAATCACTTTAGAAAATGACACTGTAGTTTCTAAAAAAATAATATACTAATTAAAAAGCATTCCAGTAAAAACCACTCCTGACCGAGTGGTTTTTTTTTGAAACATTTTTAAAACATGCGAAAGCAACTGAGACAATTTTATCTGATTAAAAAAAAACGGAACGAATTATTCTAACTTCCCACTTATTGTGAATGCAAAAAACACCATTGATTTCTTTGGATAAAATATTTAGCAGGAATAAAACAACCCTCGTTAAAAAATTTATAAATTAAATACTAGTAAAATAATTCTGTTTTATAAAAAAATTATTCGCTTGTTTAGAATGTACAAACAGACATATTCTCAATGATATAGTGACAGAATAACCAAAAAATCATTAATCAGAATAACAAAATAAATTTATAGAAGACGAAATTGCCACTGTATGCCTGATAACTTCCTATAACCATCCAATTTTGCAACATTTTCAATAAAAAACGACAATCACTTCACTATCATTGACTAAGTGTATAAAAAGTCAGATAAAGTACATAAACAATCCAACATTTATGACTGAAAATATGTTTTCGTAACAAAAAAAAATTATTTTTGCCGCTTTAATACCACAGCCCTTATGGAAGAAAATTACTCAATCAAAAATACCACTGACCTAAAATTCTCAGCAAATATCGCTGTCAATTCTTCCAAAATCATTGTCAAAAAGAGAGCATCTTATGCGCAATCTCTATTTTTGCTTTTGAGTTTGATTGTGATGTTTTTATTGGGAACTAATATGAATGGGCAGACGACTTTATTTAGCTCAGGTTTTGAGACAGGTAATTCTACATTTACTTCAAGTTCAACTTTAGGAACAATTACGCAACCATTTACAGGAAACACTAATTCTGGTACTAAATCAGGCCAAATTGCAAGTCCATCAGGAAACACATATAGCGGCTCAATTATAACTCCATCTATCGATTTTGTTAACGGTAGATGGTATACAATCACAATTTGGGCTAATGTTAGCCAATGGCAAGGTATATTAAAAATTGCTAAATCAAATACTGCAACAAATACTGCAATGTCTGGCGCTCCTGTAGGGGATCAATTGTTATGGTCAAGTTCAAACAATGTAACATCTAATTCATATAATCAGTACTCAGTTACTTTTAAAGCTACAGTAACAGAATCTAAATTTGTTGGTTTTTATATGAGTACAACATCTTCAGGTAATGCTAAAACAGGTATTATGAACATTGATGATATTAGTATAGTTGAAAATACAAATCCACAGCCTGAATATTATTGTTCTGCAGGTGGTAATTCAACAGCAACTTCATACATCTCTAATGTTAATTTAAACACTTCAATAAACCAAAACAGTACAGCTTGGGGTGGTTATAGAAATTACTATCCAACTGTTTCAACAAATTTAATACAATCAAATACTTACACTATTAGTATTAAAGTTTCGAACAATTCTACTACTAAAAAAAATATCTCAGCATGGATTGATTGGAATAATAATGGGGTTTTTGATGTCGCAACAGAAACAGTGCTATCAACGACTTCAACTATCGCATCAAACCAAACTGTTACTCTTACAAATAGTTTCACCGTTCCAGCAGGAGCTGTTGTAAATTCAACCGTTTTAAGAGTTGAACTTGCCTTTGACTCTCAAGGTGCAGCTACCCCATGTAATACCAATAGTCTTACAGATGTACAGGATTATAAAATCAATATTACATCAGGAGCATCCTGTGTGTCACCTACAGCCCAACCCACAGCTTTATCTTTAACCCCTACAAGTACTTCAATAGGAGGTCTTTTTACATTAGCGAGTCCAACCGCGGATAATTATCTGGTTGTAGTGAACACCTCTGGCGTTATACCTGTTCCAGTTAACGGTACAACTTACACTGTAGGCTCAACCGCATTAGGAGGTTCTAATATTGTGGTGGATACGGACGGCAACAATACCTTTACAGCGAACGGACTTTCAGCATCTACGCTCTATTATATCTATGTGTTCTCCTTTAATTCTAATTGTACTGGCGGACCACTTTATAGAACAATTTCACCATTAATAGGAAATATATCAACATTAGTCCCTTCATATTGCGCCCCAACGGGTAACTTAAATTGTAGTCTTAGTGATTTCATTAGTAACGTAAGCTTCAATACCTTAAACAATCCTTCAACATGTAGTGCCGGAGCCTATACTAACTATTCAGCCACAGGGACACAGACCACTACAGTTCTTAAGGGGTCCAGCTATACCTTTAGCTTAAGTGTTGGAGCGGGAACTGGTTATCATGGCGCCGGTGTATGGATAGATTTAAATCAAAATGGATCTTTTTCCGATGCAGGTGAATTTTTTCTGGTAAGCAACACCATAAATCCAAGTACAACAACAACAATTACCATCCCTATACCTGCCGGGGCAATTACAGGAACTACAAGAATGCGTGTCCGCTATGCGTACAGTACGACTGTTACTTCGGGCGCGGGGATGAGCTGTTCAATGTCTGGCACATACGGAGAAACTGAAGATTACACCATCAATATTACAACTCCTCCGGCCTGCGTTACCCCAACAGCACAACCAACAACATTAAATCTCACACCAGGGGGAACTTCCATTTCTGGAACTTTCACTTATGCAAACCCTGTCGCTGACAGCTATTTATTAATAATGAATACCACGGGTAGTGTTCCTACAGCACCAGTAAACGGCACAACGTACTCCATTGGAGGAACTGTTGGAGCAGGAAACATTGTTATAAATAACCAAAATGACAATTCTTTTGTTGCTACAGGATTGACCCCAAACACTAGATATTACTTCTTTGTTTATTCGTTTAATTCCGCTTGTTTAGGAGCACCTTTTTATAATACAACCTCACCATTAACAGGGAACGTTTTGACAACTGGATTTTCATTTTGTTCAGCTACATCAAATACAAGCACACGATATATAGAAAGCGTTCAAACAGTGGGTAACCTAACCAATATGACCAATTTAAACACGGGTCGATCAATACCGGGATATGCTGATTATACAACAACACATCCTGCTACTACGCAAATACCAGGAGGCGGTATAAACCTCGACATAACTCTAGCTACATCAAGACAATACCTGAAAGCTTGGGTAGACTGGAATAATGACGGCACACTAACCGACTCTGGAACTGAATTAGTTTACACCTCAAGCGGTGTTTTATCTATCGCAACTTCTTTTGGTTTCGTAGTTCCCTTAGGAACGGCTCCGGGAAATTATAGATTAAGAATACGTTCCTTTGAAGCTTCTCAAACTTTTTCTCCATGTGGAAATTTAGCTACGGGAGAAACGGAGGATTACACAATTACAGTAGTTCCTGATTGTCCGGCAATCATTTCTTCAGTGACTGATAGTTCAAGATGTGAAACTGGAATTGTAAGTTTATCGGCCATAGCATCTGGAAGTCCTACACAATACCGTTGGTATAATGCTCTTACCGGAGGTTCCCTTATAGGTACCTCAACAACTGGAAACTGGAACACGCCATCTATAAGCATCACAACAAACTATTTTGTCACCGCATTTAATGGTACTTGTGAATCATTAATACGAACAAAAGTTATTGCTACAATTAACGGATCATCCATTATAAGTATGACTCCATCAATACCTGAAGTTTGCGGTGAAGGCAATATAGTGACCATCACAGCATCCGGCGACAATATGGTAGATAATTTAATTAATGAAAATTTTCAAGGCGGACTAGGTACTCTTACCTCCGTTATTATTGGTGATGCTGGTGACGTAAGCACACAATGGCAAAGTAAAACGAGTACATTTGTTCCTACTTTGAGTGTTTGGAAACCTGCCATCAGTTCCCGATCCATTAACGATAAATTTGCGTTTTGTACTTCAGATAAAAACTTATTAGTAAATACATCATTAGAGTCCGCAAATTTCAATACGATTCCATACTCTAATTTGACATTAACTTTTAGACAATATTACTCCTACTATGGAATTCCTTTGGATTTTGCGTATGTAGAAGTTTCAACCAATAATGGAGTAGCTTGGACTGCTGTTAAAACTTATGTTGAAGATCGTGCTATTGCCACTAATTTTGAAACGGTAACAATCGATTTAACACCTTATATTAATAATGCCAATTTTAAAATTCGATTCAGATACAATGCACAATTCTGCGACGGTTGGGCGATTGACGATGTACGCTTATTTGGAACAAAATTAATGAATACTACCTTTTCTTGGGGAGCAGGAAGTGTTGATGCTTATGTCGACTCAACTTGTGAAACACCCTACACGAATCAGTTAGTAAGTACCGTATATATCAAGCCAACAAGTACCCAACTCTCATCTACATCCTGGTCATTTACCGCAACAGCAACGCTCTCAAACGGATGCCCAGTATCAAAAGACGTTACTATATATAACAAAACAAAACAATGGTTAGGGACAAACTCAAACTGGAGCGATTCCAACAACTGGAAACCATCGGGGGTTCCAGATATAACGAATTGTGTGTTCATACCTAACAATTCCATCATTTCTGGAAGTGATTACAATGCTTTCGCAAAAAATCTAACAGTAAAATCAGGTGGAAACTTAGAGTTACAAACAACTAATAACATCACCGTTGCAGACTGGGTTAATGTAAATACCGGAGGAATTTTTAACGTAAGAAACAATTCAAGTTTAGTACAAATTAACAATACGACTAATACCGGAATTGTTAATGTAGAAAGAAACAGTACGCCAATAAAAAAACTGGATTACACCTACTGGAGCACTCCCGTAACTCCGTTTACTTTAGGACAATTCTTTACTGCTAACTCTTATATGTATTCTTGGATTCCTACAGTTGCTATGAGTAGTGGAAACTGGCAGCCAGAGAGTAATGCTACGGTGATGACTCCTGGAAAAGGGTACATCATAAGAACGCCTTGGGGACATACTGAGAATACAATTTATACTGCAAGATTTATTAACGGAACTCCAAATAATGGGGACATAACTACTCCTATTTCAAAAGGAACATTGACAGGTGTTGTAGATGATAATGCTGAAAATGACGAATGGAACCTTATAGGAAATCCGTATCCCTCCGCACTTGACGCCGCAGCATTCTTAAACCTCCCTGCAAACGTTCCTGTAATCGATGGAACCCTATATCTTTGGACACATAATTCACAACCTAACGCTGCCACTATTGATCCATTTTATGGGGATTATGTACTAAATTATACCGAAAGCGATTACGCAGCATGGAACAAAACAGGAGGTGTAGGTACCGCTGGCACAGTAGCTGGAGGGCTTGGAACAAATGCTGGCACGGGAAACACACCTACAGGTTATATCGCCAGTGGCCAATCATTTTTTGTAAAAGCTGCAAATATTATGACAAATGGAACAAATGCAAATGCAACTTTCAACAACAGTATGCGTGTTGGTGTCGAAGGAAAAAATGGTGATTTCTTTAAATTGACTAAAAACAACAAGGAGGAAGCCATTCCAAAAACTGTTACAGACATAGAGAGACACCGTATTTGGATAAACCTAACCAATAATTCGGGCGCTTTTAGTCAAACATTGGTCGGGTATGTTGCGGGTGCTACACAAGAATTAGACAGGAGTTTTGATGGAGAATCTTTGGGAGGAAATGATGTTACTTTCTACTCCATAATACCCGAAGCTGAATTAACGATTCAGGGACGTGCATTACCATTTAATGAAAATGACCAGGTCACTTTAGGTTATAATTCCGAAATCTCCGGAGAACTGTCAATTAGAATTGATCATATTGATGGGCTTTTTGATGCTCAAAACATCTATTTAGAAGATAAAGAACTAGGTGTAATTCATAATCTAAAAGAAAATCCATATGTTTTCAAAACAGAAAAAGGAACTTTCAACGATCGTTTCTATCTCCGTTTCACCGACAAAACATTAGGCACAGATACCTTTTATTTATCTAAGTCTGATCAGGTAAATGTGGTTGTAAATCAAAATGTAACCGTTCAATCTTCTAACCAACTGATAAAAAATATTGTCGTATATGATTTAGCAGGAAGAAAAATTGACAGTTATAAAAAAGTAAATGCTCTAAAATACACTTTGAGTCATTTAAACAAAACTACCGCAGGTCTGATCGTGAAAATCACTTTAGAAAATGACACCGTAGTTTCCAAAAAAATAATATACTAGTTAAAAAATAGCACTGTAAAAGCCACTTCTGACCGAGTGGCTTTTTTTTGGAAAAATTCAAAAGCATCCTCGGCAATAAAACGATTTTATTCGATTCAAAAAATAGAAAGGGATTCATTCTAACTTAGATTATAAAATTTATAAATTTGTACTAATAAAATAGTTCTATTTAATGAAAAACTCAATCGTTTGAGTAAATCGTACAAATCGAAATATTCTAAATAATTAGAACACCCCCAAAACATGATTAATCAGAATAAAGAAAATAAATTAATTGAAGGCGAAGATTTCTATTACACGCCAGAAGGTTATAAATGCTTTACAGAAAAACACCATTTAAAAAGAGGGTATTGCTGTAAAAGTGGCTGCCGTCATTGTCCGTATGAAAGCTCTCCAACCCCCAAAGGGGGAAAAAGAAGAGATTATGAATAATAAAACGTAACATTAATATGAATAATTCACCTCAAATAACTCCTAACACAATTCCCCCTTTGGGGGCCAGCGGGCTTTTCCAAGAACAAATCAAACAAGGAATCCCTACTATACTACCTCAGCCTAAACCGTATGAGACCGACATTAATCATGCTCCAAAACGGAAAGAAATTCTATCAGCAGAGGAGAAAAAATTAGCACTTCGTAATGCCTTGCGTTATTTCGAACCCGAACATCATGCCGAGCTAATACAAGAATTTCGTCAAGAATTAGAAACATACGGTCGCATTTATATGTATCGCTTTCGTCCGGATTATGAAATGCGTGCGCGTCCAATTAATGAATACCCCGGAAAATGCGAACAGGCAAAAGCGATAATGCTGATGATCCAAAATAATTTGGACTATGCCGTGGCGCAACATCCCCATGAATTGATTACGTATGGCGGCAATGGAGCCGTTTTCCAAAACTGGGCACAGTATCTATTGACGATGAAATATTTATCAGAAATGACCGACGAGCAAACATTAACCATGTATTCAGGTCACCCAATGGGATTATTCCCTTCTCATAAAGAAGCGCCACGCGTTGTCGTTACAAACGGAATGGTAATCCCTAATTATTCTAAACCGGACGATTGGGAAAAAATGAATGCTTTGGGCGTTTCGCAATACGGGCAAATGACCGCAGGAAGTTACATGTACATTGGTCCGCAAGGAATTGTTCACGGAACAACCATTACCGTTTTGAATGGTTTCCGCAAAATAAAACGCAGTCCTTCAGGTGGTTTATTCGTAACTTCAGGATTGGGTGGTATGAGCGGCGCACAACCAAAAGCAGGAAATATTGCCGGTTGCATCACCGTATGTGCGGAAGTAAACCCAAAAATTACCCATATTCGTCACAGTCAAGGCTGGATCAATGTAGTGATTGAAAATATTGATGAATTAGTAAAGAGGGTCGCTTTGGCGAAAGCCAATAAAGAAATCGTTTCTATCGCCTACCTCGGAAACGTGGTGGATGTTTGGGAAAAATTTGACCAAGAAAATATCCATATCGATTTAGGATCCGATCAAACTTCTCTTCATAATCCTTGGGCGGGCGGCTATTATCCAGCTGACGTTTCCTTTCTAGAAGCCAATGAAATGATGGCTAATGATCCTGATTTATTCAAAATTAAAGTTCAGGAAACATTGCGCCGACATACCACGGCAATTAATAAACACACTGCAAAGGGAACCTATTTCTTTGATTACGGAAATGCTTTCCTGCTGGAAGCTTCGCGCGCCGGTGCTGATGTTATGGCAGAGAACCATATTGACTTTAGGTATCCAAGTTACGTTCAGGATATTATGGGTCCTATGTGTTTTGATTATGGTTTTGGCCCATTCCGTTGGGTTTGCGCCTCAGGGAATCCAGAAGATTTGGTCAAAACAGATTTCATTGCCTGTCAGGTTTTAGAAGAAATGGCCAAAACGGCACCAGTCGAAATCCAACAACAGATGCAAGATAATATTCATTGGATAAAAGGCGCACAGGAAAACAAATTAGTTGTAGGTTCCCAAGCCAGAATCCTTTATGCTGATGCCGAAGGGCGGGTAAAAATTGCAGCAGCCTTTAATCAGGCTATTGCCAAAGGCGAAATAGGAACTGTGGTTTTAGGTCGGGATCATCATGATGTCTCCGGAACTGATTCGCCCTACAGAGAAACTTCAAATATCTATGACGGCTCCCGTTTTACTGCTGATATGGCGATACAAAACGTGATTGGAGACAGCTTTCGTGGCGCTACTTGGGTATCTATCCACAACGGTGGAGGAGTTGGTTGGGGCGAGGTAATTAACGGTGGATTTGGTATGGTTCTTGATGGTTCAAAAGAAGCTTCAAGACGTTTAGAATCAATGCTTTTTTGGGATGTCAACAATGGAATCTCCAGAAGAAGTTGGGCACGCAATGAAGGAGCATTATTTGCAATAAAAAGGGCAATGGAGAAGCAACCTTTGTTGAAAGTCACCATCCCTAATATAGTAGCAGACAATTTATTGGATTTTTAAAAATTTGAACGTATCTTTAATAACCATTTAGTAATCAAATAAGTATACCATGAAAACAATAAAACTCCTTCCTGTATTTCTACTTTTAGTGTTTACCGCTTGCAGTTCTGTAAGAGTGTATTCTGATTATGATAATAATGTAGATTTTAGTCAATACAAAACGTATGCTTTCCATAAAAAAGGCATTGATAAAGTTGAAATTTCAGAATTGGATAAAAAAAGAATACTCAACGCCATAGATCTCGAGCTAAGTCGTAAAGGAATGACTAAAAGTGAAAATCCGGATTTGTTGATTAACATATTAACTAAAGAGAGAGAACGAATTGATGTAAATCAGTATAATGCCGGTTGGGGTTATGGTTGGGGATGGGGATGGAATCCATTCATGTGGGGAGGAAACAACACTTTTGTATCATCCTCAACTGAAGGAACATTATTCATTGATTTAATTGACGCTAAGAAGAAAGAATTAGTTTGGCAAGGAGAAGGCATTGGTTATTTGACTGAAAACCGCAGTGAAAAAGAAAAACGAATCAACGAATTTGTTGCTAAAATTTTAGAGCAATTTCCACCTGTTAAAAAATAAGCAGTTTTCAGATTACAGTAAACAACAACAATAGTATTTGATATAATTTAAAAAGCAGCGAGAACCTTTTACAATAGTATTTGATATAAATGGCCTACCTTTGCGTAGGCTTTTTTATACCCAAATTATGACAATCCTTACAGACATTAGAACCCTAGAAGATATAAAATTACTTGTTGATACTTTCTATGCTAAAGTGCAAAAAGACAAGTTTATTGGTCCCATATTCAACGAAAAAATAGGCATTCGCTGGCCAGAACATTTAGAGAAAATGTATCGTTTTTGGCAGACCATTTTACTAGAAGTACACACCTATTCCGGCAGCCCTTTCCCACCGCACAAGCAATTACCAGTTGCCAAAGAACACTTTGACCGCTGGATGGAAATTTTTATTGAAACCACCGATAGCTTATTCATAGGCCCATTGGCAGAAGAAGCTAAACTACGCGCTAAAAACATGGCTGAAATGTTCAATTACAAAATTGAGTATTTCAGAAATGCAGCAGGAAATCTTAAATCTTAATTCCAAGATTTCAAATGATTTTCAAATCTATAATTGTCTTAAATTTCCACAATAGAACTATGCGTAAAATAATTTTCCTTGTCTTTATACAAACTGTTTTTCTTTCCTGTTCCAATTTAAAACAGACAACTGAAAATAATACAGCTCCAAAATTAAAACTAGTCAGTTCTATTGAAATTCCTTTTGACAAAACTTTTCAAGACACCAAGATTGGTGGCTTATCCGGAATAGATTATGATAAAAAAAAGGATATTTACTATCTTATATGCGACGATAGATCTGTGTTTAACGATTCGCGATTTTATACCGCAAAAATTCGTTTGGTCGAAGATAAATTGGAAAGTGTTGATTTTACAAATGTCATTACTTTAAAAGACGAAGCAGGAAAAAACTATGGTAATTGGAATACCAGCCCAACTACCTCCGCCGATCCGGAAGATGTGCGATATAACCCAAAGACAAACACTTTGGTTTGGAGCAGCGAAGGCGCACGAGTGATAACTGCAGATAAGGAAGTTTTACAAAATCCTTCCTTGAATTTTATGTATATAAAAGGTGATTTTCTTGGCCATGTAACAATCCCTGAAAATTTAAAAATGCAGAAACTGGAAAAAGGGCCTAGAAATAATGGAACTTTAGAAGGTATTACTTTTGATAAAAACTACAAAACCATTTATACTAACATTGAAGAACCGCTTTTTGAAGACGGCGACCAAGCCAGTACCAGCAAAGGAGGTCTAATTCGGCTGTATCAATTTGACACCAAAACAAAAGAGAATACCGCTCAATACGGATATCAATTGGAGCCTATTGAACGTGAACCCAATCCGAAAGGCGCTTTTGCCGTGAATGGTGTTTCTGCGATTCAATACTATGGTAAAAATCAGTTATTAGTTGTGGAACGCTCCTACTCTACCGGGACGCAAGCCTGCACGGTAAAAGTTTTTTTGTGTGATTTTAAAAAAGCAACTAACGTTAAAAATTACAACTCATTGCAAAATCAAAAGATTGAATTGGCTTCTAAAAAACTGATTCTAAACATGGATGATTTGGGGATTTTTATTGATAATATCGAAGGCCTTACTTTTGGTCCAAAATTGGTAAATGGTCATCGCTCCATAATTTTTGTTACCGATAATAATTTTTCAGATAAACAAAAAACGCAAATTTTACTTTTTGAAGTGGAGTGAAAAGAGTTCTTCTTTTAAGTATAGAAATCCGTAACTGTTGGTTGCGGATTTTTTTATTCATCTTTTTTTAAAAGCTTTGGCTATAAAAAAGCTTTTTCAGAAATAAATTATAATTTTATGAAATTAAAAAAAACGAAGAACCATTTTGTATAAAACCCAAATTGGATTGAATTGCAGCAATTTTAATTAAACGTATGTCAAAACTTAAAAACATAAGAATTTTACAAAATCTAACTCAGGAAGAATTAGCTGAACAATCTGGGGTTTCAGTAAGAACGATTCAGCGAATTGAAACAGGGAAAGAGCCCAAAGGGTATACGTTACGAATTTTGTCAAAAGCATTAGCTGTAGCAGAAAGCCAATTGCAAAATCAAGAAACGGAATTAGAAAACACCACTGTTACTGAAGAAAAAGAAAAACCGGAAGAAGCGATCTTGATTAATTATTCCACCTTAAAACTAATCAACCTTTCCTCCATTCCATTTATAATACTTCCACCATTTAATATCATCGTTCCCCTTATTTTGATGATTACAATGAAACAAAAAAACACATTCACTAAACAACTAATTTCCGTTCAAATACTTTGGACCATAATGGCACCTATTGTATTTATGTCAGGTATTTTTTTAAAGCTTGGACGTCAGTTCACATTAATCCTTATTATACTCATTGCTTTGTCTAATGTTTTTATCATCCTTAGAAATGCTTTAGAAATAGACCGGAATAAAAAACTTCATTACAAGCTGAATTTTAGCCTATTGTAAAAGCTGTCATGTTGTTGTCGGGTTATTGTCGGGTAAATATTTTGTGTAAAAAAGATACATTTCTAAACTTTGCCAAAGTATAATTTTAGCAAAATCCAACAGTATAATGACAAAAAAAATACTTTTCAGCTTTCTCCTTCTAATCACTATTTGCGCCAACAGCAATGCGCAGGTTTATAAAAATTCAGCACTTTATAAAACAATTCTATCCAAAGATAGTTTGCTGTTCAATGTTGGTTTTAACACTTGCGACATCAAACAATTTGAAATTTTGTTGAGCGACAACCTAAAATTTTATCACGACAGAGACGGGATTTCTGATAAGACAAAATTTCTTTACGACTTAAAAAACGGACTTTGTAAAAGTCCAGAAACGAGACAAGTAAAACGGATTTTGGTAAAAGAAAGCACTGAAATTTTTCCGCTATATAGAAATGGAGTGCTCTACGGAGCAGTTCATAATGGCGAACATCTATTTTATGAAGAACGAGAAAGCCAACCTGGAATTGCGAAGTTCTCTAACGTTTGGCAATTGGAAAATGGAGAATGGAAATTGACTACTTCATTTAGTTTCGATCATCAACCTTACGACAATAATAAAACAGAAAATCCAATTTTTGATACCGATATTGAAATTGAAAAATGGTTGAAACAAAATAAGATTCCAACAATGGGATTGGGAATTATTGAAAATGGAGTAGTGACACAAGTAAAAGTTTTTGGAGAAATCACCAAAGGCGTTACAGCTCCTTACAATACTGTTTTTAATGTGGCTTCTTTAACCAAACCGGTGACTGCCATCGTTGCGTTGAAGTTGGTTAGTTTAAGCAAATGGAATTTAGACGAACCTGTTTACAAATACTGGACCGACCCAGACATAGCCAATGACCCACGCAATAAAAAATTAACTACAAGGCTTATCTTAAGCCACCAAACTGGCTTCCCTAATTGGCGTTGGATGAATGACGATAAGAAGCTCCACTTTCAATTTGACCCAGGAACAAAATACCAATATTCGGGAGAAGGAATGGAATATTTGAGAAAAGTATTGGAAAAGAAGTTTCATAAATCATTGCAAAAGTTAGCAAACGAACTTATTTTTCAACCGTTAAAAATGACTGATACCAGATATGTTTGGGATAAAAATGTTGATGTATCAAGATTAGCAATTGGTTATGACAAAGACGGAAAGCCCTACGAAACCGTAAAAAACAATAAACCCAATGCGGCAGATGACTTGCTAACGACTATTGAAGATTACGGAAAATTTTTAGTAAGTGTATTAAACAGTGATGGATTAACAGATAAAGTATTTGAAGAAATGACCTCAAACCAGGTCCCGAGTTCAAAAGGAAAACATTTTGGTTTGGGATTCGAAATTTATGATTTGGACAATGAAGCATATGCCTTATCTCACGGCGGTTCTGACAATGGTGTACAAACTCTAGTGTTTCTTTTACCCAAAACAAAGCAAGGAATTATAATTTTTACCAATTCGGACACAGGCGCAAGCGTATTTGAAAGTTTGCTAAAACATTATTTAGGAACCAATGGACAAAAAATTGTAGATATTGAAACGAAATAAAAACACACTAATTGACGCTTGTTAATAATGCGGTTCTCATTAATCTATTTCTGTTATATAGTACAGTTGCCATTCGATGCAATTTGTCAATGCGAAGAATGAAGCAATCTAATCTAGTGCTTCCATTATAATAGTTTTCTTTTGTGTTTGTAGACTGTTTTATTGTGATTTCTTCGTTCCTCGCAGTGATGGAACGCAGCTGAATCATCTTAAATCAAACCTAGTCTCAAATTAATCCCCAACTTCCTTAGCCGCGATTGCAATGAAAAGCTTTTTGAAAAAGCCGTTTTGATTTTTCTTGTTGCCGCAGAGCGACCGGAGGAAGCTCCTGCGGGAACTTTAGAAAAACAAACGGGTTTGCAAAAACTTGTAATGAAAAGCGGGAAATAGCTCCTGAAATTCGTACTTTTGCAGTTGAACTACAACGTTTTCGATATGAACTCAACTATAGAAAGTAATCCGTTATTAGACCGATTGCCAAAACACTTAAAGCAATTTATTAAGCCTCAGGATTATAGCGATTATACGCCGATAAATCAAGCGGTTTGGCGCTATGTGATGCGCAAAAACGTGAATTACCTTTCAAAAGTGGCTCATAGTTCATACTTGGAAGGATTGAAGAAAACGGGAATCGAAGTTGATAACATTCCAAGCATGTACGGCATGAACCGTATTCTGACTGAAATTGGATGGGCAGCAGTTGCCGTAGACGGATTTATTCCGCCCAATGCTTTCATGGAATTTCAGGCGTATAATGTGCTCGTAATTGCTTCAGACATTCGTCAGCTCGAACATATAGAATACACACCTGCACCGGATATTATTCACGAAGGTGCCGGTCACGCGCCCATTATTGCCAATCCGGAATATGCGGAATACTTGCGCCGTTTTGGTGAAATAGGCTGCAAAGCGATTTCGTCGCACAAAGATTACCAAATGTACGAAGCCATCCGACTGCTTTCTATATTGAAGGAAGCCGAAGATACGCCGCAAGCCGATATTGATGCAGCCGAAAAAGCGGTAGAAGATTTGCAGAATAACATGGGCGAATTATCGGAAATGGCTCAAATCAGAAACCTGCATTGGTGGACCGTGGAATATGGTTTGATAGGAACAGTTGACAATCCAAAAATTTATGGTGCCGGACTACTTTCATCAATAGGAGAAAGTGCCTGGTGCATGACGGACAACGTGAAAAAAATCCCTTACGATATATCAGCGGCCAACCAAAGTTTTGATATCACGAAACTGCAACCGCAACTTTATGTAACACCTGATTTTGCTTATTTGAGCTTGGTTTTGGAAGAGTTCGCCAATAAAATGGCGTTGCGCACCGGAGGATTATCAGGAATTAACAAACTGATTCATTCGAATGCTTTAGGAACCATTGAATTGAGTACCGGGATTCAGATTTCGGGAGTTTTCACCAATGTCATTGAGGAGCAAGGGAAACCCGTTTATATCCAAACTAAGGGCAAAACGGCTTTATCATACAGAGAAAAAGAATTAGTGGGTCATGGAACAATCAAACATCCAGAAGGTTTTGGAAGTCCTATCGGGAAACTAAAAGGAATAAATCTCGCCATTGAAGACATGAGTCCAAGAGATTTAAACGCCTATTCCATTACTGAAAACAAAAGTGTAACCTTAGAATTTGAAGGAGATATTACGGTAAGAGGAGAAATTATTACCGGTTCCAGAAACCTGCATGGCGAAATTATTTTAATCAGTTTAAAAAACTGTACCGTAACACACCGAGAAACTATTTTGTTTCAACCGGAATGGGGAATTTACGACATGGCTGTTGGCAAAAAAGTAATTTCGGCTTTTTCAGGTCCTGCTGATGTGAATAGTTTTGATTTGATTTCGCATGTTCCAACAAGTAAAACCATTAAAGCAAAACATACCGCAGAACGTGATGATTTAGAGGTTTTATATCAGACGATTCGAATGATCAGAGAATCTAACGACATACAAACTTATTTGGCACCAATCTTCGAAAAACTACAAGCCAATCATTCTAAAGACTGGTTATTAGCTGTTGAAATTGCAGAACTTTTGAAAGAGAGAAATGAACTGCAATTATTGCAGGAAGTGATGGCTTATCTTGAAAATCTCAAGAAAAAAAGACCCGAAGTAGCGCATTTAATTACTGGTGGTTTGGATTTGATTTTTGACAAAGAGAAAGCTTAAGATTACTTCAAAGAGTAACGAGAATTCAAACACAAATTTCACGAATTTTCACGAATTAATTTGTGCTAATTCGTGAAATTCGTGTTTAAAATTTTATCTAAAGTTTTATTTTTTTTCCGAAATCTTTTTCGCTTTCAATTACTTTTCCTTCGTATTGCAATTTCCAACCCACGGTATTGGTTAGAATTAGTATTTTTGACAATTCACTTATCAATCGATTTTGAGCATTCGTTTTCAATGATGATTTTTCAATTTTCTTAGCCAGATTTGCTTTTACTGATTTGTTGATTTTATTGTAATCATCACCCGTAAAAGGGTTCAGTTTACTTTGCTCCACATTATAAAACTGAATATCCGGGCTTATTTTTATCTCTTCTTTTGGAATGCTGATAATCGTGATGGTTTTGTTTTTTTCATCGATGTTGTATTTCATTTTGTGCAAATCATACGCAACAGTCACATCGGCATTGACAATTACAAGTGCTTTTTTCTCGAAAGAAAGCATATCCAATAAGTATTTTTGCTGATTTTTATAGGTGATGACTTCCGAGAAATGTCCTTCCGTAACTACCAATTTTCCAACGTTTACAATTTGTTGTTGAATAAGATTCGTATTATAAGTGATATCCTCATCATCATTTTTCTTAAAATCGCAGTATTTGAACAATAAAAATATTCCGCCAATAACTGCTATTCCTATAAGTATTCTTTTAAGCATAATTAAAATTTCATAAATGAATATTGATTTTCCAATTTAGTGATTTTTTCTCTAAGTTTGGATTCAAACTTCAAATGACTTTCGGAATCAGGGTTAAAAGGCTTGTGCAACAAACTCTTTTGAATACTCTCCACTTCATCCATCGCAGAAAAAACAGTTTCAGAAATGGAAGTTTCCTTGAAACGTTCCCAAATATAATCAATTGCCACTTGATTGGGATGCAACATATCCTCGGCATAGAAACGGTAATCCCGAAGTTCATCCATCATGATCTCGTAGGAAGGAAAGTATTCAGTGATCAGTTTACAGTAATCAGTATTAATAACACTGTGAATAGCCGAAATCAAGTTGGCTTTGCTCCATTGGTTTTCGACAAAACCATCCTTGATGTGTCGTACTGGTGAAACCGTGAAAATAATTTTGCAATCCGGATTTACAGCATGGATTAATTTAACTGTATTTGTAACACTTTTTTTTATTTTCTCAACAGAAAGCAACTCTTTCTTGAACTGCTTTTGTGGCACTTTATGGCAGTTCGCCACAATAGAATCGCTTTTTATATTTCTATACACCCAAGAGGTTCCATAAGTGATAATGAAATGTGTTGATTCTTTTATTTGTTGATTTATTGATTTGATAATCGCATTCAAATTATATATTAATTCCTTTTTATTTGAATTACTCAAATCAGAATGCACATCAAAACAGTGCCAGCGTTCATTGTGAAAAAAAATATCGTTATCAGTAAATTGCTTCCCGGAAACAGCAAAATCAATTAGCTTTTCAATCGCCAACGGATGGAATAAAATCCCAACTGGATTACAGCTATTTTGAAACTTAAAATAGTCCAATTTCTCGGCCATATTTACCGCAAAACAAGAACCCAAAGACATAATTTTTGAATTATAGTCTATGGGATAATTACTTTTAGAAATGGCGATTTGGGTTCTGAATTGCATTGTTTTTAATTTACTACAAATTTGAATAATTTTAGCGAATTAAATGGGGTTTAGTTCTTTTTTCATTGGTATTAAAAAACCTAAAATAAAAAAACCCTTTCAGATTTTAAAACTTTGAAAGGGTTTCTATAAAATAAATATTTTCTCAATAGAAGTATTCTGTTTTCAAATAACCAGTATTTCCATTCTCTGAAACCTGTTCGAAGGGATAATTGTCTAAATCGTATGTATATGATTTTTTATAAAATCTAGCGGAAGATATTATTTGATCGTCTTGAGAGACACTTGTAATCACAGTACTTATAAGATTATTATTAGAGGACATTTCTTCATTGTAATCTAACAATTTTTTATATCCCGAAATATTATACAACGGATTGTGTTTCGAATCATAATCAAAACTGATACTGTATTTTGATAAAACACCTGGTGCAGTATTATCCAATATCCTTTCCTCTTTGATGAGATTTTCGTTTTCAAAATACAATACTCCATGATATTCTTTTACTTCCTGATTTCCGGAACCAATCTCAAATTTTACATAAGAAACTGTTTTATCTGAATTATGAATGTATTTTACTCTGTAATTACCTAAAGACTCAGCTTCAACTAATTTCCCCTCAAGATAACTATATTCAATAGTCTCCTGAAGTTGATTTGTTTTATTTAACATTACAACTTTCGTAATTAGACCATCTGTATAAGTAAAATCAGTACGTTTCTTATCTCCGTCAATATTAACTATCTCATTCCCATCATAAGTAAATAAAGTTGTTTCTGAAATGCCTTCTTCTGAGGTCTCAACAACCTTCTTTAGCAACTTTACACTATCGTCATTATCATTTGAACATGAATAAAGTGTCAATAAAAAAATCGATAATAACCAAAATATATAATTTGTTTTTTTCATACAGTAAATAAATCGCATCCATCTTTAAAATCCTTTGGTGCTATATCGACCAAACCTAGAAAAATAAAACAAAAGCCACAATATTCATCGGTACAATCCCTATATTTCGGTTGAACTACTATTTTCAAACCTCTCGATAAGACTAAGTGAAGCCCTGTAAATAGCGTGTTGAACAAAAAAAATAAACCCTTTTAGAACTTATGTCCTAAAAGGGTTTCTATATTATTAAAAATAAATTTGTTCTACTTTACAAACTCAATTGCTTTTTCCAAAGCTTGTTGAATTCCTGCGACATTCTTCCCTCCTGCTGTAGCAAAAAACGGTTGTCCGCCACCACATCTTGGATGTATTTTTCCTAAAAATCAAATATGAAAAATTATTAATTACGAATCAAAATGCTAGCAACACTATTTAATGCTTCAGTAATTCCAGCTACATTTTTTCCTTTTCCAGATGCAAAAAAGGGTTGTCCACCACCATTTCCATCAATATATTGTCCTAATTCTTTGATTACTTTATTTGCGTTTAAACCTTTTTTCTCAACCAATTCTTTAGAAATATAACAATGAATATTTGGCAAACCATCTTCAACAGAAGCTAAAACAACAAATGAATTTGGCTTTTCGTTTCCCAGTGCTTGTGTTAAATCTTTAGTAGCACTCATAGATAAATCCACACGCTTATCTAAAACATTAACGCCGTTAATTTCATGAAATTCCAAAAGCAATTTATTTTTTAATCCATCGATTTTTTCCTTTAACAATTGCTCCATTTGTTTTTTTAACTTGGCATTTTCTTCTTGCATCGAATGAACGGCTTTCAGAATATCTTGAGGATTTTTCAAGGCTGATTTCACTTCATTCAATGTATTTTCATACGAAGCAAAATGTGCTTTTACCGCATCACTAGTAATTGCTTCGATACGACGAATTCCTGCAGCAACCGCTCCTTCAGAAATGATTTTGAAATGCCAGATTTCAGCCGTGTTTTTCACGTGAATTCCACCGCATAATTCCATGCTTTCGCCAAATTTTATGGCACGCACATTATCTCCATATTTTTCACCAAATAACGCCATTGCGCCTTCTTCTAAAGCTTGTTGAATTGGAATATTTCTTCTTTCAATTAATGGCAATTGCTCTTGAATTCTTGCGTTTACAAAATCCTCTACTTGTTGCAATTCAGATTCTGTCATTTTAGCAAAATGCGAAAAGTCAAAACGCAAGTAGTTTGGATTTACTAGCGAACCTTTTTGTTCTAAATGTGTTCCAAGAATACTTCTCAACGCTTGGTGCATCAAGTGCGTAGCCGAGTGATTTCTGGAAGATAAACTTCTCAAATCCTGATTTACTTTAGCCACAAAACCAGCGTTTACATTTTCTGGCAATTTTTTTGCAAAATGTAAAATCAGGTTATTTTCTTTTTTAGTATCGATGATTTCGATGGTTTCATTTGCAGAAACCAACGTTCCTTTATCACCAACTTGTCCACCACCTTCTGGATAGAATGGGGTGTTATCTAAAACGATTTGGTATAAAATCCCGTCTTTTTTACTATCCACTTTACGGATACGAGTGATTTTTACGTCACTTTCGGTTTGATCGTAACCCACGAATGTCTCTACATTTCCAGAAATTAAAACTGACCAATCTTCGGTAGAAACTTCTGATGCAGCACGGGAGCGATTTTTTTGTTCTTGCATAGCAGCGTTAAAACCAGCTTCGTCCAATTCGAATCCTTTTTCTCTAAGAATCAATGCGGTTAGGTCAATTGGAAATCCAAAAGTATCGTATAATTCAAATGCTTTTGTTCCAGAAACTGTTGCTCCTTTAGTTTCGGCAACTACATTTTCCAGCAACTGTAATCCTTGGTCTAATGTTCTCAAGAAAGAAGCTTCTTCTTCACGGATCACATTAGTAACCAATTGTTGTTGCGATTTGATTTCCGGGAAAAACTCCCCCATTTGATTGGCTAAAACGGCAACCAATTGATTGATGAAAGGTTCCTTAGTGTTCAAGAAGGTAAATCCGTAACGAATTGCACGTCGTAAAATTCTACGAATTACATAACCGGCACCTGTGTTTGACGGCAATTGTCCGTCGGCAATAGCAAAAGCTACGGCACGAACGTGATCAACTACGACACGAATAGCGATATTGGTTTTGTTTTGCTCTTCCCTAATATTCAAAACTTCGTTTGAAGTGTATTTTAATCCTGTAATTTGTTCTACTTTTTCAATAAGTGGCGTAAACACATCGGTGTCATAATTAGACGTTTTCCCTTGTAATGCCATACACAAACGCTCAAATCCCATTCCGGTATCAACGTGTTTTGCAGGTAGTTTTTCCAGAGAACCATCGGCTTTACGATTGAACTCCATGAAAACATTATTCCAGATTTCCACTACTTGCGGATGGTCATTGTTTACTAAACTTTTACCTGAAACTAAAGCTTTCTCTTCTGCAGAACGAATGTCAACGTGAATTTCTGAACACGGTCCGCAAGGCCCTTGATCTCCCATTTCCCAAAAATTGTCTTTCTTGTTTCCAAGAATGATTCGGTCTTCGTCAATTAATTCCTTCCAAATATCCCAAGCTTCCTGATCGAAGGGTACGTTTTCTTCCGGATTTCCTTCGAAAACGGAAACGTACAGATTTTCTTTTGGGATTTTATAGACTTCGGTTAATAATTCCCAAGCCCAGTTGATGGCTTCTTTTTTGAAATAATCACCAAAAGACCAGTTTCCCAACATCTCAAACATGGTGTGGTGGTAGGTATCAAAACCTACATCTTCTAAGTCATTATGTTTTCCTGAAACACGAAGACATTTTTGTGTATCGGCAATTCTATTGCTTTTTGGCGTGGCGTTCCCAAGGAAATATTCTTTAAACTGTGCCATTCCTGAGTTGTTGAACATCAGGGTTGGATCATCTTTTAAAACTATGGGTGCAGATGGAACGATTAAGTGTCCTTTTGAGGCGAAAAAATCCAGAAATTGTTTACGTACGTCTTGTGATTTCATATTTTTAATTAGAAAATTTGTCAATTAGATAGTTTGCCAATTAGATAATTCGTGTCTTTGACACTATCTAATTTTCAAATTATCTAATTAACTAATTATTTATTTTTTTTGAAAAAAGAGCAGAACAAATGAAACATTTATTAAATTTGTTCGACTAACCTTTTACTAGGTGCAAAAATAGGGTATTTTAAAACATGGCGAAAGTAAAATATTATTACGATTCCGAAAATCTAGCATACCGAAAAATAAAAGTAAGAAAAAGAAAGAAATTTGGTGTTGCAGTCCTATTTTTAGTGGCTTCGGCATTGTTTGGATTTATATGTTTCGTTGTATTATTGAACACTCCCTATTTTGAAACACCAAAAGACCGTTTGCAAGCACGTGAAATTGACAATTTGAAGTTGAACTTTTCTATTTTAAACAAAAAAATGGATCAGATTGATGATGTGGTTGCGGCTATTGAAGATCGAGATAATAATTTATATCGCGTATATTTTAACAAATCAGCGATTCCTGACTCGGTACGAAAATCGGGTTTTTCAGGAAAGAACCGATATAGGGCTTTAGAAGGATATGATAATTCACAACTGGTAATCAATACGACAAAAAGAGTTGATGTACTTAGTAAAGAATTGGCAATTCAGTCAAAATCATTGGATGCTATTTTGAAATTGGCAGAAGCCAAAGGTGATTTTTTGTCAGCTATTCCTGCCATTCAGCCAGTACGAAATGAAAATTTAAAACAAATGGCATCTGGATTTGGATACCGAACGGATCCTTTTACAAAAGCAAGAAAAATGCATGAAGGCATGGATTTTACAGCTAAAACAGGATCGCCCATTTATGCAACCGGCGACGGATTTGTAGCAAAAGCAGACAATACCGCCTCAGGATATGGAAATCATATTGTTATTCGGCATGGATTTGGATACGAAACTTTATACGCACATTTGAGCAAATATAAAGCGAGAGCGGGACAACGCGTAAAACGGGGCGATGTTATAGGATATGTGGGAAGCACGGGAAGATCCGAAGGACCGCACCTGCATTATGAGGTTCACAAGGACAAAAAAGTGGTTAATCCACTTAATTTTTATTACGGAAATATTTCGGCAGTTGAATATGTTGTCATCGCACAATTGGCAAACCAGGAAAATCAATCATTAGACTAATAGAAAAATAGTATTCAGTGTTCGGTTCGCAGTGTTCAGATAAAAGATAAAAAATAGTATACAGTGACAATTCAACTGGATAAAAAATAAAAAACAGATATGCATATTGAATTATCTATAGACAAAAGATATTACAGCATTGGCGAAGTAGCCAAAGCATTTGACGTGAATGCATCGCTGATTCGTTTTTGGGACAATGAATTTGATATTCTGAAACCAAAGAAGAATGCAAAAGGCAATCGAATGTTTACTCCGGAGGATATCACTAACTTACAACTCATCTTCCATTTGGTAAAAGAAAGAGGTTTTACGCTGGAAGGTGCTAAAACGCATTTGAAAGAAGGTCAGAAAAAAACCTTGGATAAATTTGAAATTATCCGAAAACTGGAAACAATTCGAACACAATTAACAAATATTAAAAATCAACTTTAGATTGTTGATTGCCGATTTTATAAAATAACGATTAAACACTAAACTTTAAAATAAACAAAAATGGATTTTAAAAAATTTTTACCTTGGATTATCGCAGTAGTTGTAATTATTGGAATTTACAGCTGGGTTAAAGGAATAAACAATACTGCCATAACTTATGAGCAAAACATCAATGAAGCTTGGGGTAATGTTCAAACTTCTTACCAAAGAAGAAATGACCTTATTGGAAATTTAGTAAATACTGTAAAAGGTGCAGCCGATTTTGAAAAAAGCACTTTGACTGCCGTAATTGAAGCACGTGCCAAAGCAACAGCGATAACAATCGATCCAAAAAATATTACTCCGGAACAGTTAACACAATTTAATCAGGCTCAAAGTGGCGTGAGTAGTTCATTGTCTCGTTTACTGGTATCGGTAGAGAGATATCCTGAATTGAAAGCCAATCAAAATTTCCTGAAATTACAGGACGAATTAGCGAGTACTGAAAATCAAATTCTAACGGCTAGAACTCGTTTTAACGAAGCAGTTAAACCTTACAACACTCATATCAAAACGTTCCCTAATTCTTTATTTGCCGGTATGTTTGGATTTAAAGAAAAACCATATTTTGAAGCTGCTGTCGGCGCAGACAAACCTGTTGAAGTAAAATTCTAAAGTTAGATTATTAGACTTCGTAGATTTTTAGAAGTCAATATAAATCAAATTTAAATTGAAGAAACAACCTTTAAAAATTAACGGTTTTTGATAACAGATTTAAAATTCTGAAATCAAAAATCGTTAATCTTAACTCAAAAATATTTCAATGTCAAAAGTAGAGGATTTTTTAACCAAAGAAGATGAGCAAGAAATTGTTGATGCTATTCGCATGTCCGAAAAAAATACTTCTGGCGAGATTAGAGTTCACATAGAAAAAACAACTTCCATGGATGCGTATGACCGCGCCAAGGAAGTTTTTCATGAACTTAAAATGGATCAGACCGAACTTCAAAACGGTGTATTAATATACTTAGCTGTTGAAGATAGACATTTTGTGATTTGTGGTGACAAAGGCATTAATGATGTGGTTCAGGATGATTTTTGGAATTGTACCCGTGATATCATGGTGGCTGAGTTCAAAAAAGGTGATTTCAAGCAAGGTCTTATTGATGGAATTACCAGAGCAGGTGAACAATTGCAGAAATATTTCCCTTGGCTGGAAGGTGACACGAATGAATTATCAAACGAAATATCTAAAGGATAATGCTATTACAAAAAAAGAATACCCTAATTTCCCTAAAGCTATTTGTTTGTTTTTTATTCACACAAATTAGCTTTGCTCAATTTACCATTCCTGAAAAACCGAGTTTACAAACTTCGGTTTACGATTATGCAAAAGTTTTAAGTGCAACCGAAAAAGCACAATTAGAAGAAAAACTCGTTAAATATTCCGATTCTACTACAACCCAAATTGTGATTATTACCATTGAAAGCCTTAAAGGGGAAGACATAGGTATTCTTACTCCAAAATGGGGACAACAATGGGGAATTGGCGGAACTGCAAAAAACGACAACGGTGTCCTTATTTTGTTGGCTAAAGCCGAAAAAAAAATATGGATTTCAGCAGGCTATGGTCTTGAAGATAGATTAAGTGCCGGAATTGGGGGAGAAATTACCCGAAATATTATAATCCCCGAGTTTAAAGCCGGAAGTTATTACAAAGGACTTGACAAAGGAACCGATGCCTTAATTGATGTTTTTAAAGGAAAATATAAAGGGGAACGAGTTAAAAAAACCAAAGATAAAGGATTTCCTATTTTACCCTTAATCGTTATTATCATCATTATACTGGTGCTGATATCCCGAAACAAAGGGGGTGGCGGAAATTCCGGTAACAGAGGCGGTGGGATAGGCCCAAGTCTACTGGATGTCATTATTCTAAGCAGTCTTGGAAGAAACAGTGGCGGCGGAGGATTTGGCGGTTCTTCTGGTGGTGGATTTGGCGGCGGCGGCGGAGGTTTCGGCGGTGGATTTGGTGGCGGAGGTTTCTCTGGTGGAGGATCTGGAGGAGATTGGTAATATTCAGTTTCCATCTTGATAAAACAAGTACATCCGAAATTTAAAAAATTAAAGGCTCTTTTAAATATTTGCAGCATCTAATCTATTCAAAAAACATAAATCAATTACAGTAAATGCTTTCACATAAAGCCAAATATGCACTAAAAGCCCTATTATATTTAGCGCAACAAGAAGAAACCCATGTTTCTCGAACTATTGAAATTGCGGAGGCGGCCTCTATTCCAAAAAAGTTTTTGGAACAGATTCTGTTGGATTTAAAACGTGGCCATTTCGTAGGAAGCAAACAAGGAAAATTTGGCGGTTATTATCTTTTGAAATCAAAAAACGACATTACTTTAGCAGACATTCACCGACTTTTTGATGGTGCAATTGCTTTACTTCCTTGTGCATCATTGAATTTCTACGAACGCTGTTCTGATTGCGTCGATGAATCGGAATGCCTACTACGACACGGATTGATTACCATTAGAGAAGAAACTTTAAAAGCCATGCAAGGTATCACTATTGCTTCATTGGTAAAAAAATAAAAAAATATACTTTAAACCCTACTAGTTTTATAGAATTAATTATACATTTGTTTCGAATTTAATACATCATTAACAACCCAAATTTAAATGTATGAAAACGTACCGAAGTAATCTTGCTTTTTTGAATAAGCAATCCCGAAAAAATCAACTAATTATAATTGAAAAAAAGAATCCCCAAAGGATGTGTATGTGCTAGAAAAAAAAATTTCAATTTAATTCTACTAATTACATATACTTAATATAAATGAAAAATTCGATAAAAAATATACTTACAATACTATCAGTTTTAACATTCTCAATATCATTTGGACAAAATATTGAAGGCGTGATTAACACAAACCAAAACATTCCATTAGAAGCCGCAAATGTTGTAATAAAAGGAACAGCTTCTAACACAATTTCAGATTCTAGCGGGAAATTTACAATAGACACAAAAGGAAAACTCCCTTTAACTCTTTTAGTTGAATATGTTGGATATAAAACTGCAGAAATAGAAATTACTTCTTTACCAATACCTTTATTGCAAATAAATCTTAACGAAGAAAATACTTTGATCGAAGTTGTAGTTTCTTCAAGACGCCGAATAGAAAAAGTACAAGATGTGCCAATAGCAATATCAGTAATAACAGGAAAACAGGCAGAACAATCTGGGGCTTTCAACGTTAATCGCATAAAAGAACTTGTCCCATCAGTTCAATTGTATTCGTCAAACCCCAGAAATACGGGAATTAATATTCGAAGTCTGGGTTCTCCTTTTGGACTTACAAATGATGGAATCGATCCAGGTGTTGGTTTCTATGTTGATGGCGTTTATTATGCACGTCCAGCCGCAACTACTTTAGATTTTATCGATATAGAACAAATTGAGGTATTGCGTGGCCCGCAAGGATCATTATTTGGTAAAAACACAACTTCCGGTGCCTTTAACATTACTACTCGTAAACCAAGTTTTACTTCAGGTGCTAACTTTGAATTGAGTTACGGAAATTACAACTATTTGCAAGCTAAAGCTTCCATTACTGGAGCTTTGAGTTCAAAAATCGCTGGTCGTATCTCTTTTTCAGGTACACAACGTGATGGACTAATTGATAATGTTGCAACAGGAAGACCTACAAACACATTAAACAATCAAGGAATCAGAGGACAATTACTTTATACAGCTTCAGAAAAAACCAATATCATATTAGCTGCAGATATCACAATACAACGTCCAGACGGATATGCACAGGTAGTTGCCGGTGTCGCACCTACACAAAGGGCGGCTTACCGTCAATTTGATGCTATTATTGCTGATTTGAATTATCAATTACCGAGTTTAAATGCTTTTGACCGTAAAATTGACCACGATACGCCATGGCGTTCCGGACAAGACATGGGAGGTCTATCTCTTAATATTGATACAAAAATTGGAAACGGAACACTTACCTCAACAACCGCTTGGCGTTTTTGGAATTGGGATCCATCAAATGATAGAGATTTTACAGGATTACAAGTATTAGCAAAATCACAAAACCCAACCAGACAAACACAAATAACGGAAGAAGTACGTTATGCAGGTCAGCTTACCTCTAAATTAAGTGGTTTAGTAGGTGTGTTTTTTATTGACCAAACATCACAAACAGATGGAACTGAAGAATCTGGTACTGCACAATGGAGATTTGCACAAAGCACTACCAGTAATTTATGGAAAACACCAGGTCTATTTGAAGGATACGGTATCAAAACTGATGCCCGTATTAGAGCTTCCAGTGCAGCAGTGTTTGGTCAGTTAGACTGGACAATAACAGAACGTTTACATGTATTACCGGGTTTACGTTATAATTTTGACAAAAAAGATGCTGATTACAACCGAACCACGTACGGAGGACTTCAAACGAATGACCCAGCATTAATTGCCTTGAAAAAACTAGTTTATACAGATCAGTCATTTTCCTCTAACACAGATAACACTGACTTTTCTGGAAACATAACCGTTTCTTTTAAAGCTTCTGACAAGATTAATGCATATGCGACTTTTGCAAAAAGCTACAAACCCGTTGGAGTAAACGTAGCTGGATTACCTACTCTTGCCGGGCAGCCCATTCTTGAACTTGCCGTAATTAAACCGGAAGAAGTCCATCATTATGAAATTGGAGTAAAAACAGCACCTTTTAAAAACTCAATTTTTAATTTAACCTTCTTTAATACCAATATCAAAGATTTTCAAACCAATGTACAGGCAGCTGAATTAGGAGTAAACCGCGGCTACCTTGCCAATGCAGATAAAGTACAGGTCAAAGGTATAGAATGGGATGCCAGTTTTGTAATTAGCAAACATTTAACCATCAATGGAGCAGCTACCTATACAGATGCTAAATATGTTAAATTTACAAATGCTCCCCTTCCGCTAGAAGAAACAGGAGCGGCAGTATCATTCAAAGATGTTTCCGGAACTGCATTACCGGGTGCTTCAAAATGGGCAGGATCTTTAGGAGGTGAACTATCCGATAAAGCCAAATTCTTTGGAAGTACAGGGAAAATATTCCTTGGAATTGATTCTTATGCACGCTCTGAATTCTCTTCAAGTCCATCTGCTTCAAAATATTTAGTCGTTCAGGGATATGCGCTCTTTAATGCTCGCTTAGGTTTCCGTGCAACAGATGGTCTGTCTGTACAATTCTGGGGACGCAACCTTTTAAACAAAGATTATTACGAACAACTATTGCCTGCTGGCGGAAATTCAGGGCAATATGCAGGTGTATTAGGCGATCAAAGAACGTACGGAATTACATTGAAATATTCATTATAGGAGTAATCTCCTCTTTAAACCATAAAATTAAAAACAGCATTATTAAAACTTAGGTTTTAATAATGCTGTTTTTTTTATTCAATATTCACTCGTTCAGCGATTGAATACCATGAAATATTTAAAATAATTACATCCCATAGATGTAATAGAGTTTTTGTAAATTTGCCAAAATTGCAATAAAACTCCGTGAAAAAATTTAGAGTCATTTTATTCTTACTCCTTTCTGTTCTTTGCCAAGCGCAAACGGAGAAAAAAAATATTGATCATCAAAGTATTCTTTGGACTCGTTATTACAATCAATTGCTGCTATCCGAAAAATGGTCTTTGCATTCTGAATTTGACAACCGACTTTTTCTAAAACCAGTGCAAGAAAACTTATATGTCATCCGAATTCAAGGTCGCTATAAAATCAATGCTCATTTAGAGACCGGTGCTGGCTTTGCTTATTTTTCTGTTGACACACAAGTCCCTGAAATAAACAATGATTTCAAAATACCTGAATACAGAGGACAGCAGGATCTTACTTGGAAACAAAATGCAGGTAAAATCACTTTCAATCAACGTTTTCAATTGGAAGAGCGATTTATTCACAATGCAAATAAAGTAGAGTTGCTTCCTGGCACTACATTTTCGTGGAGATTCAGATACCGACTTCTAGCTGATTATACTTTTTGGAAAAAAGAAAAACAATTATTAAAAGCAGTAGTATCCGATGAAATAATGTTCAATTTTGGAAAAAAAATCATCAATAATACGTTTGACCAAAATAGAATTTATGCTGCCATACATTATGGGCTGAATAGCAATTTAGCATTTGAAATCGGTTACTTAAACAGCTTTCAAAGACGAGCTAGTGGCATTGATTATTTCAACAGAGACATTATCCGCTTCAGCATTTTTCATAAAATTAAAATCTCAAAAAAGATATAAAGAGCGTTTATAATTTCAACCGAAAAATAATTATAGATGTTTTAAATATTGATTTTCAATATATTAACTAAATTTTTAGAATTCGTGGCGTAACTTTATTTAAAATTATAGCCATGAAAAATTTTGCAATTAAACTCGTGTGGTTTACCACCATTTATGTTTTTGTCTTTGCCGGTTTATGTCAAACTAATGTTACTTTACCGGTAATAATGACCTTGTATTGCGTTGGTATACCGTTAATCCTATTTATGGTTTACACCGTTTTAACTGATGATTATAAAACTACAAAAACATTTAAGGATTGGTACGGTGATCATCCAATGGAAACTTTAGAGGAAGAGGAAGAATAGTACTATTCACTAAGATTTGATTTAATCTAAAAATCCCGATAACTCGGGATTTTCTATGCGTTTCAATACTATAAATATTGATTGGCAGTACTGAAATTCAAACTATTTGACCTTACTTCTCAAGACAAAATGGTGCAGTATTTTAGGGAAAAACCGTTTCAAATAAACGCCCAAAACTTCTTTTCCTCCAATGTAAGCTTCAAAGGTATCCGACTCCACAGCATTGACTAATTTTTTCGCAAAAGTAGCAACAGGCATACCATTTGATGTGGCTTCATCGTCTATATTTTGTTTTGATCCATCAGCAGTAAGTGCATTAACAGCCACATTAGTTTGGATAAAACCTGGACAAATTAAGGTGACATTGATATTGTCTTTTTGATGTTCCATCCTTAATACGTCAAAAAAACCATGCAGAGCATGTTTAGCGCCGCAATAGCCCGAGCGATATGGAGAACCAAACTTCCCCATCAAACTGGTAATCGTAACAAAATGTCCTTTCTGATTTTTGATGAAATGCGGTAACAAAGCCTTTGTGACAGCAATCGTTCCTAAATAATCCACTTCAATCAATTTTTTATCCACTTCAAAATCAGTTTCCGCTAAAAGCGAGCGTTGACTTACTCCTCCATTATTTATAAGAATATCAATTTTTCCAAAAAAAGAAACAGCCCTTGCAACATGTTCTTTGGCGTTATCAAAATCAGTTAAATCAAAAGGCAAAATCACAACTTCCGCAGTTGAACAGTTTGATTTTACATATTCTAAAGCTTTTATATTACGGGCTGAAAGAATGAGTTTACAATTCCTATGAGCCAATTCATAAGCCAAAGCCTCCCCTATCCCGCTTGAAGCCCCAGTAATCCATACCACTTTGCCATTTATTGAATTCATTTTTTTCATAAAAATAAAAAAAGTTTATCAAGTTATTACTAACTCAATAAACTTTATAATCTAATTAGGGAAATAAAGACTATTTCTCTCTTATATAAATATCGATTGGCACTCCTGAAAAGTCCCAGTTTTCTCTAATTTTATTTTCCAGATAACGTTTGTAAGGTTCTTTTACATATTGTGGCATATTGGCAAAAAACACAAATTGTGGTGTTGGTGTTGGCAATTGCATGCAATATTTAATTTTCACATATTTTCCTTTTGTTGCCGGCGGCGGATACGCTTCGATAACTTTCAACATAAATTCGTTGAATTTTGAAGTAGCGATACGTTGTTGTCTGTTTTCGAAAACTTTCACTGTAGCTTCCAAAGCTTTCAACAAACGTTGCTTCGTTAAAGCCGAAACAAAAAGAATAGGCACATCCGTAAATGGCATTAATTCTTCTCTAATTTTCTCTTCATAATCACGAGTTGACATCGTTTCTTTTTCGACTAAATCCCACTTATTTACTAAGATGACAACACCTTTACGGTTTTTCTCTGCCAACCAAAAAATACTTTGATCTTGGCCTTCAAATCCACGTGTTGCGTCAATAATCAAAATACAGATATCAGCATGTTCAATTGCACGAACCGAACGCATTACAGAGTAAAACTCCAGATCTTCCTTGACTTTCGCTTTACGACGAATTCCTGCTGTATCAACCAAGTTAAATTCGAAACCAAAACGGTCAAATTTTGTATCAATAGAATCACGGGTTGTTCCCGCAATATCAGTCACAATATAACGCTCTTTACCAATTAAAGCATTGATAAAACTCGATTTTCCAGCATTAGGACGACCTACAACTGCAAAACGAGGCAATACAATTTCTTCCTGAGTTGGCTCTGGTTTTATTGGGAAAGCATCAATCAATGCATCCAATAAATCTCCGGTTCCACTTCCAGAAATACTCGCAAAAGTGTAATATTCGCCTAAACCAAGGTTGTAAAACTCAATTGCATCTTTCTCACGCATTGCATTATCCACTTTATTTACAGCAAGTAAAACCGGTTTCGTAACTTTACGCAACAATCTCGCAACCGCGTCATCCATAGGAGTAATCCCCTCCTCAACATCAACCACAAAAATGATCACATCGGCTTCATCTATGGCAAGTTCTACTTGTTTACGGATTTCTCCTTCAAAAACGTCATCAGAACCACGTACATATCCGCCGGTATCAATTACAGAAAACTCTTTTCCGTTCCACTCGCTTTTACCATAGTTTCTATCTCGGGTCACCCCAGATACTGAATCTACAATAGCTTCTCTTCTTTGTATCAGCCTATTAAAAAGGGTTGATTTCCCTACATTAGGTCTTCCTACTATCGCAACAATGTTATTCATAATACTAATTTCAAATATTTTGCAAAGGTAGTGTTTAATACCATGATTATCAATTTTTTTGGTATATTAGCCAAACCTTATCGTTTAATTCTTACAATATTATTTTTATGGATAGCAATAATGAACTAAGACTCCGTTTACGATTTTACAAAGATGTTTCTGAAAACGTTGACAATTTGTGCCTTAAATTCAAGAATCAAACACAAAAAATCTCCGGCGATTATTCGATAAAAATCGAAAGATCCCATATTTGGCTGGATATAAAAGGCCCGAAAAAAGCGTACTATTCCCCTCACTTACACTTGGAATTAGAACCTAAAAGCGACACCGAAACACACATAAGAGGTTTGTTTGGCCCTGACCCTACTTTATGGACCTTTTTCATGTTTCTCCATTTTATAATTGCCGGTGTTTTTATAATTTTTGCAGGAATAGCTTATTCTAATTATGTTTTAAAAAACTCCATAACATTCGATTTGATAGTGATGGCTCTTATGGTTTTTTCTTGGTTTTTAATGTATCTCATCGCAAAACAAATCAGGCAAAACGGAAATAATCAAATGAATGAATTAGAAAATTTGTTCTTACAAATTATAAAATCTTAGTTTTATCGGGAGCAATTCCAGCACTTCTTTACAACTCCTCGTTCGAAAAGCTTTTTTTCTAATGCGTTTTTAGGAGCTTTCTTTGGTCGCTCTCAAAACACAAGAAAAAACAGCATTCTCACTCCGGGGTTTCCATTTCGATCTGGGCTAAAAAAAAATCAATATTAGAAATTGAATTCCAATATTGATTTTAAAAATTTTAATTTATTCAGGATTTACTGATTGTAACCAAAACGCTTTAACATATTAGCGTTGCTTCTCCAGTTTTTATTCACTTTTACATACAACTCAATATGAATCTGTTTTCCAAAGAATTTCTCTAGATCAGCACGGGACTCCATTCCTACTTTTTTCAAAGCAGCTCCTTTATGTCCAATAATGATTCCTTTTTGAGTTTCACGCTCCACCATAATCAAAGAACGAATTCTGATGATGTTTTCATCTTCAAAAAATTCTTCCGTCACGATTTCTACAGCGTACGGAATTTCTTTGCTGTAATTCAACAAGATTTTTTCACGGATAGTCTCGTTTACAAAGAAACGTTCCGGTTTATCGGTCAATTGGTCTTTTGGATAATATGCCGGTGATTCCGGTAACAATTCTATTATTCTTCCAAAAACTTCCGGCACATTAAAATTCTTCAAGGCTGATATTGGGAAAATTTCTGCATTAGGAACTTTCGCTGCCCAAAAAGCAACTTGCTCTTCTAACTGCTCTTGGTTTGAAGTATCAATTTTGTTCAATAAAAGCAGAACTGGTATTGTAGCGTGAATAATTTTATTAAAAAAAGCTTCATCTTTCAAATCCTGCTCTCCTATTTCGACCATATAAATCAAAATATCCGCATCTTCGAACGCCGATTTAACGAACTTCATCATCGATTCCTGCATTTCGTAGGCCGGTTTTATGATTCCGGGAGTATCAGATAAAATCATTTGAAAATCTTCTCCGTTAACAATTCCAAGAATTCTATGACGAGTTGTTTGTGCTTTAGATGTAATAATTGACAATCGTTCTCCAACAAATGCATTCATTAAGGTTGATTTCCCAACGTTTGGATTCCCTATGATATTTACAAAACCTGCTTTATGTGACATTTCTATTATAATTTATTTTGCAAAGGTAGTTATATCAAGTCAATAGATGAAATAAAACATTTTTAAAAATTTTTATTGGAAATACAGAAATTCGTTGTACATTTGCACCCGAAACAACGCGGGATAGAGCAGTAGGCAGCTCGTCGGGCTCATAACCCGAAGGTCACAGGTTCGAGTCCTGTTCCCGCTACTAAGAATTTTATTGAAATTACAAACGCACATCGCGGGATAGAGCAGTAGGCAGCTCGTCGGGCTCATAACCCGAAGGTCACAGGTTCGAGTCCTGTTCCCGCTACTAGAAAGCTTCAGAGAAATCTGGAGCTTTTTTTATTTTAAAACCTTTATTATAAATGATTTTTTATTCTAAAAATCCTCAAAAGAATTATTCAAACCCTCGCTTTTAGATTTTTTGGTAGTATGACCATTAAAAGTATAATTTTTACATTTCTGACACTTATAATAATGAAACCCCTTTTTCTCTACTACATAACTTGTAAGCAAACATCCGTATTTACATTTTAGAAAGCCTGTTAAGGGTCTAGAACCAAAAAAACGCTAGTATTGAAACTATCCTATTTTTTGTTTGACATACTTTCTAACGCCTATAACGAAAGCAATATCAATAAGTTAAGGATTTTACTAAGACTGCCGAGCTACTTGTGTGACAGAACGTACGGAATGCCATACGTTTCGTGACCCTATGTTTGACGCGTAGAAATTTTCTTTGACTATTTCGTGATTTTATTTTCAACAGAAGAAAGAGAAAAATCTGTCATCTAAAAACTGTTATCTGCTATTTATGCTAACATCAATGTGACTTCCTGATTGAATTCTAATTCCGAATCATGTTCAAAGAAAATAGCTCTTCTTTCAAATGCCGCTTTAATTAAATAATGACTTCCTTTAAAGTAGGACTGTTTCACAACCACTTTCATCCTTCCGTTATCTACCACTTTTAATTGGTGCGGATATAATAAAAGAAGTTCGTCCTGCTCCTCCTCAAGCTCTATTAATTGAGATAATTTCAACTCATTTACTTCTCCAAAAAGAGAAGCAGCATATTTATTCGCTGGATTTTCATACAAGGCTTTTGAATCTCCTTTCGCAATCACATTTCCATTTTGCATCACAATTGTTTCATCAGAAAAGGACAAAGCATCTGTGCTGTCATGAGTAGCAATAATACAGGTAACTCCCTTTTCTTTTAAATAACGGAATAAATTTCGGCGTAAAGAATTTTTTCTGAAAGTATCAATTTGGCTAAAAGGCTCGTCCAATAAAATTATTTCCGGTTCTACTGCTAAAACTCTTGCCAAAGCCACTCTTTGTTGCTGCCCGCCGCTAAGGAATTTTGCTTTTACTTTTGCAAACTCGGTCATTTCTACCATTTCTAATAGTTCTTGAACTCTGGCTTTTTTAGTATTGGCATTCGTATTCGACAAAAACTTACCTACGTTTTCTTCAACGGTTGTGTAAGGCATCAGGTCAAAATCCTGTGCTAAATATTTTATGTAATCCTCGCCCGGAATAAGATTGTACTTAGGTCCTAAAATTGGTTTCTCGTTATACAAAATGGCTCCCTGATCCAGATCGTACAAGCCGTAAATAAGTTTCAGCAGCGTACTTTTACCGCATCCGCTCTCGCCAATTACGGCTATATTTTGCCCTTTGGTGATTGTAAAACTAACATTCTTAATAACCGGATCTTCAATATAAGTAAAAGAAATGTTTTTAATTTCAAGCATCATTGTGATTTAAGAGCGCAAATTTACACTGTTTAATTTAAATAAAAAGCCAAAAAAAAAGCTGTTTCATTACGAAACAGCTTTTCTTTTTAGTATATTAGAACGTTAGTTTTTCACTTCCGCTTTTGCTTCTTGTATCATTTTTTCATTTGCAGTAATAGCAAATTCAACACGACGGTTTTGACTTCTACCATCAACCGTTTCATTTGATGCAATTGGGTCAGCAATTCCTAAACCAGTTGTTTGAAATCTAGCTGAAGAAACTCCTTTACTAGCTAAATAGCTTCTAACTGATGCCGCTCTCGCTGCAGAAAGTTTCAAATTATAAGCAGCAGTACCCGTATTATCAGTGTATCCGTAAATAATGATATCAGTATCAGGATATTCTTTAAAAACCGGAACTAATTTATCTAAATTAGCTTTTGCAGTAGTAGTTAAAGTAGATTTGTTTGTATCAAAACGCACTGCATTTTCATTCAAAACTAATTTAATACCTTCTCCTACACGAACCACTTCAGCTCCAGGAAGCGCAGCATCGATTTCTCTTGCTTGTTTGTCCATTTTATTACCAATAACACTACCGGCAACTCCACCAACAACTCCACCTAATACAGCCCCAAGTGCTCCTTTTCCACCTTTTCCAAGGTTGTTCCCTAAAATTCCTCCTATTACGGCACCACCAACAGCTCCTATTCCAGCACCTTTTTGTGCATTATTCGTGTTTTTTAATGCTTCACAACTTGTAAACATTGAACCCATAATCATTAGTGTTGCTAATGCAACTATTGAAATCTTTTTCATATCTGTCTTTTTAATTAATTAGTTTTTTTGAAATTGGTAAACTACATCAGTCATTTTACCAGCTACATCAATTTTATCAACTAATTGAAATGATGTTGGTGTTTGGTTTGCTAACATAAGAATGTATCCCTCTTTAACTTTTTTGGCTTTTATACCTGCATTAAGTACTTTCAATACAAATTGTTTATCTTTATTTACAAACCATGTAATTGGTGAACTAAATGAAGTACAACCCGCTTTTGCCAAAGCCATGCTTCCTTTATTATTGTTTGAAACAAATTTCCAGGTACTTCCTACAAAACAATCGGAATCAGCAATTTGAAATGAATTCACTTTTACATATTGAGAACCAGGATAAGTTACAGAACTGATTACCCAATTTCCTTTCATAGCAATTTGTGCTTTCGAATCTATATTTGTACTTGTTGCTGATGTTGACTTACAGGCAAACATCAAAACAGACAATGCACATAATAAAATAATTTTTTTCATCTTTTAAATATTTGATATTAATATTAACACAAAGATACAAAGTATGTAAAGGAAAATAGTTTCATAATAAAATCATTTTATTTCATAATTAACAGTTCCGCCAATTTGTCACTTCATTTGCAATTGGTACTCTATTTGAAAGAATATTTCAATCAAATTAAACTTAAATATTTACAAATATGACAACAGGTAAAATTAATGTTTCGGTAGAAAACATCTTTCCCTTAATCAAGAAATTCTTATACAGCGATCACGAAATTTTCTTACGTGAATTGATTTCAAACGGAACAGATGCCACTCTAAAACTGAAGCATCTTACAAGTATTGGTGAAGCCAAAGTGGAATATGGCAATCCTATTATCGACATCAAAATTGATAAGGAAGGCAAGAAATTGCATATCATTGACCAAGGTTTAGGAATGACGGCGGATGAAGTAGAGAAATACATCAACCAGGTTGCTTTTTCAGGTGCTGAAGAGTTTTTGGATAAATACAAAGACTCCGCTAAAGATTCTGGAATTATAGGTCATTTTGGTCTTGGTTTTTATTCTGCATTTATGGTTGCTGAAAAAGTGGAAATTATAACTAAATCTTTTAGAGACGAACCTGCAGCTCACTGGACTTGCGACGGAAGTCCTGAGTTCACATTAGAGAATGCTGACAAAACAACACGCGGAACAGAAATTATCTTGCATATCGCTGAAGATTCTTTGGAATTCTTAGAAGACTCTAAAATCAATCAGCTGCTTAATAAGTACAATAAGTTCATGCCTATTCCAATTAAATTTGGAACAAAAACGGAGAAAATTGAACAAAAAAAGGGTGAAGAAGTTGCCACAGAAGATAAAGACAAAACTTTTACGGAAGTTGAAGTAGACAACATCATCAACAACCCAAATCCAGCTTGGACCAAACAACCAACGGAATTATCAGCGGAAGATTACAAGAATTTCTACCATGAATTGTACCCAATGCAATTTGAAGAGCCGTTATTCCACATTCATTTAAATGTAGATTACCCGTTCAACTTAACCGGTATTTTGTATTTTCCAAAATTAGGTTCTGATTTACAAATTCAGAAAGACAAAATCCAATTGTACCAAAATCAAGTGTACGTAACGGATAATGTAGAAGGAATTGTTCCTGAATTTTTAATGATGCTAAAAGGTGTCGTAGATTCACCGGACATTCCATTGAACGTATCGCGTTCTGGATTACAAGCCGATGCTGCAGTGAAGAAAATTTCCAATTATATCACTCGTAAAGTAGCGGATAAATTAAAATCCTTGTTCACTGAAAACCGAGAAGATTTCGAGAAAAAATGGAACGATATCAAAATCGTTTTAGAATACGGAATGCTTTCTGAAGATAAATTCTACGAAAAAGCAGGGGCGTTTGTTTTGTATCCAACCGTTGACGGCAAATATTATACACTTGAAGAATTAAAAGAAAATCTTGCTGCGAACCAAACGGACAAAGACGGAAAATTAGTGGTTTTATATGCCGGAAATAATGATGCACAGCATTCTTATATCGAAATTGCGAAAGACAAAGGATATGAAGTTTTGTTACTGGATTCTCCAATTATCTCGCATTTAATTCAAAAAATTGAAGGCGATAATAGCAACATGACTTTTGTACGTGTCGATTCAGATCATATTGATAATTTAATCAAGAAAGAGGAAACGACTATTTCTAAATTATCTGAGGAAGAACAAACCAACTTGAAAACCGTTTTGGAAGCTATCGTTCCTAAGCAAACCTATTCGGTTCAACTGGAAGCTTTAGACAGCAATGCTTCGCCATTTATTATTACGCAACCCGAATTTATGCGTAGAATGAAAGAAATGAGTCAGTCTGGTGGTGGCGGAATGTTCGGAATGGGAAATATGCCGGAAATGTACAATTTGGTGGTAAACACCAATTCTGAATTGGCGACAAGCATTCTAAACAACAAAGACAAATCGGCTCAGGAAAGTTTGGTAAAACAAGCACTTGACTTAGCTAAATTATCGCAAAACTTATTAAAAGGAGAAGCGTTGACTGCTTTCGTGAAAAGAAGTTTTGAAATGATTAAATAAGATTTAATACATTATAAATTAAACCTGCAAGCCAAAACTTGCAGGTTTTTTTGCTTCAAAAACTTAACATTTATACTAATTCTTGTTATTAACTATAGTTTCTGAAACAATTAATATGTACACCACATTGGACAAAGCGACTGTCTAAAGGTGGCACAATACAATTGAAAAATAAATGGGCATTCCAAAAGTAATATTGAAAGGAAAAGTTACCGCCAAAGCCATGGGTAAAAAAATACCGGGATTCGCCTTTGGCACTGCAATTTTCATAGCTGCCGGAACCGCTATATAAGAAGCACTCGCCGCCAAGACTGCAAAAATAAAGCGATTCCCAATATCTTCGGTAACGAATTGACTTAAAAAAGCGACGATACATCCATTGATGAGCGGAAAAACAATCGCAAAAAAGATGCTGAACCAGCCACTTTTGAAAAAATCATTTAATTTTCGGCCACTTACAATTCCCATATCCAATAAAAATAGAGCTAAAAACCCTTTGAAAATATCCGTTGTAAAAGGCTTTATTCCTAATGCCTGTTGCTCGCTGGCTAAAAATCCAATAACTAAACTTCCTAGAATCAGCAGCACGCTGCCATTGGTAAAAGAATGCCTTATAATAGTGCTCATCTTGGTTTTCTGGACTTCTTCCTTACTAAATAAGCGGATTAAAATTACCCCTATAATAATTGCTGGAGCTTCCATCAGCGCCATGACAGCAACCATGTGACCGCTAAAACTATACTTTTGAATTTCTAAAAAAGAAATAGCCGTTACAAAAGTTACCGCACTCACTGACCCATAAGCCGCAGCTATAGCACCAGAATTCTCAATACTAAACCTCTGCTTTAAAATAAAAAAAGTATACAACGGAATCAATACCGCAATTAATACTCCAAAAACAATGGACCAAAGAATGTCTATAGTAAAATGACTGTGAGCCAATTCCTGTCCGCCTTTGAAACCAATTGAAAAAAGAAGGTAAAGCGATATAAATTTAGAGGTATTCTCTGGAATTTCTAAGTCGCTTTTCACATAAACGGCTACAATTCCCAAAACAAAAAACAACAAGGCTGGATTCGTTAAATTTTCGAACAACAAACTGAAATTCATATTTGATTCTATTTAAAAATTATTTTTGTATTTAGATTATCGAATCTTTTCAAACCGCAATCTTTTCCCCTTTATATCGGTCTTAACATTTCCTTTTTCATATACTAAATTTCCATTTACAAAAGTAGAATTGATACTGCTTTTAAAAACCTGCCCTAAAAAAGGTGACCATTTGCATTTATATAAAAGAGAATTCGTCGTTACTTCCTGTTCTTTATTTAAATCAACTAAAACTAAATCAGCAAAATAGCCCTCCCGAATATAGCCCCGCTCTTTGATTCGGTATATTTCGGCTACATTATGGCTCATTTTTTCCACTACTTTCTCCAAAGGAATTTCACCACGATGAAATAATTCTAAAATTGCCAAAAGGGCATGTTGTACCAAAGGTCCGCCTGAATGTGCCTGAAAATAATTTCCTTCTTTTTCCGCAATAGTATGAGGAGCGTGATCCGTAGCAATAATATCGATAGAATTGTTTAGTAGTGATCGCATTAAGCCTTTTCGATCCTGATCCGTTTTAATAGAGGGATTCCATTTAATTTTGGAACCCAATCTTTCATAATCTGCATCCGAAAACCAAAGATGATGCACACAGGCTTCCGCTGTGATTCGTTTTTCTCTTATCGGCGTATTATTTTCGAATAATTTAGCTTCCGCCAAAGTTGAAATATGAAAGAGATGCAAGCGTGTATGGTGTTTTTCAGCAATAGACAGTACTCTTGCGGTAGCTTTCAGGCAAGCTTGTTCATCCCGGATCAGGGAATGATAAAAAAAAGGAATATCCTCCCCGTATTGAAGCTTGAACTTCTGGGTATTCGCTTTTATAATCGCATCGTCTTCACTGTGCAGGGCGATAAGTGTATCCGTTCTTGAAAAAAGTTGCTCTAAAAAGTCTGGATAATTAGCCAAGATACCTTCATCATTATTAAAATAAAGACCATCATCCGTTATACCACATACATTTTCAGTATCTGTTTTTAAAGCTTCCTCTAAATTGTTCTTAGAAATCCCCATAAAAAAAGAATAATTGGCTATTGATTTCGCGGCGCCCATCTGGTACTTTTCTTCTAATAATTCCTGAGTAAGCGTATTAGGAATCGTATTTGGCATATCCATAAAGGAGGTGATTCCGCCAGCCACAGCAGCGATAGATTCCGTGAAAATGGTGCCTTTATGGGTAAGTCCGGGGTCTCTAAAATGAACTTGATCGTCAATTACTCCCGGAAGGAGATAAAGTCCTGTTGCATCAATTTCAATATATTTTTTTGCGGGGTTTAACACAATCGAAGATGCTACCTTTTCAATTCTTTCCCCTGATATCAGCACCTCCAAATTGAGTATTTGTCCCTCATTGACCACTTTTGCATTTCTAATAATAGTATCCATATCTTATTTTTTTGTGGCCCTCTTTAAACGGTCATTTATCGTTCTGCCCAAGCCAACATCCGGAAATCGTTCCGCTATAATGCAGTCAAGATCGCATTTATCCAATCGATGCAAAGCAGCATACAATTGCGAAGCAGCTTCTGCTAAATTGCCTGTGGAAGATAAAATTTCCTGTACTGCAATTTTAGGATCATCAATCCCTTTTTGAAATACTAAAACTCCAATTCTTTGATTCGGAAACGTTTTAAGCTTCTCTTTGACATCAGGTGTCAGAAAAGTAGTGGTCAACGGTGCATAATGCCTGGAAAGCATCCCGGGTGCCACTGGAGCAAGATCATCATAAGTACTCATTTTTACAGTACCCACAATTGCTTCAATGTGCTCTATAGCCAAAGAGCCCAAACGATACAAAACGGGATCCCCATTTTCAAATCCTATGATCGTTGATTCTATTCCCCTTTGGCAAACTCCTCCGTCCAAAACCATTGGTAACAAATCTTTAAAATAACCGGCCACATGTGTTGCCGTAGTGGGACTAATACAGCCAAAAGGATTAGCACTTGGAGCTGCTAATGGATAGGCTAACTGTTCCAAAAGCGATAAAGTCAACGGGTGATTCGGCACCCTGACAGCCACGGTATCTTTACCACCAGTGACTAAATCCGGTATGGCAGTTTGTTTTTTTAATACTAAAGTTAGAGGCCCCGGCCAAAAAGCAGCAGCAAGCAGCAATGCTTTTTGAGGAATTTCTCTTGCAATTGTAGACAAGTCCTCAGCCGACTTTATGTGAACAATTAAAGGATTAAAAAATGGTCTTTTTTTCATCGCAAAAATACTTTCGATGGCTTTTGGACTAAAGATATTCCCTGCTAAGCCATAAACCGTTTCGGTAGGAATACCTATGATTTGATCCTGATTTAAAAGAGATACGGCGTTTTGAATCGAATTACTTATTAAACTCATATGTTAAGGGTTACAGGAATCACAAAATCCTGGTTCTTCGGTTGTTTTTTGATGCGGATACATTTTTTCGGAACTAAAAGTGCACTTCTTGCAGCTGTAAATAAAACTCAATGTAGAACGAGTGGGCGCTGAACACCAGGAACAAGGCAAGCCCTGTTTCACATCTGTCACACAAAAACCAGGCGTTTTACAGCTTGGACATTCGCTTTTTATCGTGTCTAATAATTTTTGTACAGCAATTTTTATCACACCCATTCGTGTGGGATTATACATCGCACGCATATCCGTTTCTGCATAGACACTTCCATAAACACGCATTAAAAGCTGGAACGAATCCTCCAAATGACTGTTTGTGGTAATTCCTTTAACTATTGCTGTGAGGTCATCTGGCTTGGTTCTCAAAATGATGGCATGAGACGGAAATTGTACTTTCTCAGTAAAATCTAGGAGCATTTGTGTATTGAGGATGTTTTCTCCATAAAAATTAGTGTCCAAACTCAGTTCACGGACAACTATCTCCAAATCGTTTTTTTTATCTATAAAAATTAAAAACTCGTCGTCGGCCTGAGCAAAGAAAACAGAAGGATGCGAACCAAAAGAACCTTCGCTGGCAATGCCCAGATCGCAATCAAATTCCTGCATGGCTGCTAAACATTTTGCCCTTACGGTTTCCACTGCCGTATTTTTTCGCTCTACCTCCCCGGAAAAGGTTCCAAAAATATCCGAGTCATAGTTTTCAGGCACAAAGCACAGTACTCCCAATCCTTTCTCTAGAGTCGGAGCGATCACTTGTTCCTTGTGATGCTTCGTTGCAATGAGTAATCGTCTGCCTTCAAACATCCATTTCTGTTTTGATTTTAGGAGTCAGTACAATTTGAATCACACTGCCAATTTTTAGTTCCATATCCGTTGACGACGCTTCTTTGATGAGCTCCTTGATGTATTCAGAGGCTTCTAAAAGAGTCTTAATCCTTATTTTTGAATGCGGAATCTCTTCATCAAAACGGATCTGATTGCTAAATATTTCTAAATTATGATAGTTAATCTTACTGTTTATCAAAGAAAACAGTACTTTGCCTGCTTCTGAAGGAGCAAACTGACCTTCAACCAGCTTAAATTGATATTCTTTTTTCATAGCACTTTTATAATTTTTTTTGAGTTTTGTTTAGTGCGTACGCACTGAAAAATATTCCTACACCTAAAAACAAAGTGAAAAAGATGTTTTTAGGTTCAAGAAGAGTCAATAGTATTCCAAAAATTAGCCAAGTCGCTCCAACTAGTAAACTAATTTCTTTATTCATATTTTTCATAACTATTGCTTTTTTTACAAAGGTAAAACGGGCTATCTATAAATTTTTATTTATATTTGTAATACCAAGCATAAAAATTATTTATGAACTACACCCTACACCAACTACACGTCTTTTTAAAAATTACCCAAAATAAAAGCATCACTAAAGCCGCGATGGAACTACATCTTACTCAACCTGCGGTGTCCATTCAATTAAAGAATTTTCAAGATCAATTTGATGTTCCACTAACTGAAGTAATCGGGAGGAAACTGTATGTGACTGATTTTGGCGAAGAAATCGCGATAGCCGCCGAGAAAATTCTAAATGAGGTGCATGCCATTAATTATAAAACAATGGCCTTCAAAGGACAATTAACCGGCCGATTAAAAATTTCCGTAGTTTCCACAGGCAAATATGTAATCCCCTATTTTTTATCTGATTTTCTGAAACAAAATCAAGGTGTCGAATTAATTCTGGATGTGACCAATAAAACTAAAGTATTGAAAAACTTAGAAAAAAATGAAGTGGATTTTTCTTTAGTTTCAGTTCTACCGGAAACCCTGCAAATTGAAAAAGTAGAGCTTATGCCCAATTCCCTTTTCCTTATTGCTAATAGTGATCAAAAAATAGAAAAAGGAATCCAAGATAAAAAAATCATAGAAACCTTACCAATCATCTATCGCGAGCAAGGGTCAGGAACAAGATATGTGATGGAAAAATTTATAGAAAACAATCAATTAACGGTTCCAAAAAAAATGGTACTTACCGGAAATGAAGCGGTAAAACAAGCGGTTCTTGCTGGACTTGGATGTTCTATCATGCCATTAATAGGTATAAAAAACGAACTCAATAATGGAGACTTACAGATCATTCCTGTAAAGGGCTTACCAATTCAGTCCAATTGGAATTTAATCTGGCTAAAAGGCAAGAAATTTTCGCCTGTAGCCAGCGCATATTTAAAATTCATTCAAGAAGAAAAAATAAGAATTATCCAGCAAAAATTTAACTGGATTAAACAATAATGCGGTAAAATTTTTGAGCAAAAAAAAGTAGGTTTGAATGAGTACAACAAATAAAAATTGCTAATTAGATTTTAAGACATTGCAGGGTTTTTTTATGTTAATTCATTTTCATATATAAATTCATCAAAAATAGTGTACGCTTTAAGGTATTTGATCGCCTCAATTTCAGCGTTTGTAATTTCTAAATTATCCGAATAATGATTCGTCTCATAATGATCGAGTACTCCTTTTAGCTCCAGCGTTTTAATTTGAAGTTTCGCTTTTTGTCTAAATCGGGACAATTCCATCTCTAGAGTAATTAATTTTTCCTTTGATATTTTTAGTTTCCCATTTTTGTAATTTGACAAATTATAAATTTCAAGCAAATTCATCTCTTCAACTTGTTGGATTAAAATTTTTAAATTAAAAGGATTTTCAACTAATGGTAAAATAACCCTAATCGATCTAATAATTCTTTTCACAACAGTCGGATCTTCTTTTCCCCACTGAAAAATCTGTTCATAGCAAAAGTCAATAAATTCTTCAAAATTAAACTCATTTACTTGTATTTTTTTAGAACATAAAGTCCTAGAATCTGTGGAAGGAAATTCTCTTATTGCCAGTTCTTTTGCTATTTCTCCAATCTGGTCGATACAGTTCAAACAGGTCGTGGGATCATTCACCGCAGGAGAAATGGCTTTTATGGCAATATCTACCAGTTTTCTGACACCAAAATTCACATCTTGAGTATGACTTCTAAACAACCTAACTCTAAAAGTAGTGCTTACAATTGCTCCTATTTCTTTCTTCAAACGAATTGTCTGATTCCTTTGGAGTTCTTCGCTAAAGACTAATACCATAAGCGTAGTGGTGTTTTTCATAATAAATTCTCCTACAATTGGTTTTTGATAGGCGTTTTCAAAAAATACGCCCAAATCAGAACTACTGATATATTCTGTTATTTTTTCCAGTTTTCTATAATTCACGCTGTCCAAATATCCTGTTTCAAATGGGCTTACGATTTTTATTTGAAATTTATCCGGGTTAATTTTAGAGCGTTTGTAAAGCAGATTTTTTCCAACACTCCAATTTTCCTGATACAAATCACTGATCTCTTCAACCATTTCCGCTTTAATTCCATTTGTGATACTGGAAACATTCATGTTTATACTTAAATAGCTAATCATATTAGGATAAGACCATACTAAGCAATAAAAAGCAAGAAGAGAGCCCGTCAAAAGTGTTAAAAGAAAAGAAGTTGGGTAAAAAACGGAAGCCAACTGAGGCAAAATACACAACGAAATTGTACCCACAAATAATCCAATAAATCGTTGCATTCTAATATTATTTGATAAAAAATGTCTCAAAATTCGGGGAGAAAACTGAGAAGATGCCAACTGCATTACAACAAACACTACAGAAAAAGTAGTTAATGAAATTCCAATAAGAATAGAAATTAAAATAGTTGAAACCGGAATCAGCCGATTATAAATTTCCATTTCATTGATTTTGAATCGCATTCCAAAATCAACATAATAGTCAATCGTCAATAAAGCAGAACCAATAATAAACGCATAAATACCACTGGTAAATGTGCCCATATGTTTGATCTGATGTTCCAATATATTCTTGACCCGCTGTCTTAATTTTTGTATCATAATTTAAATTTCAATAGGTAAATTTAGCCTAAATATGTTCTTAACCGAACTATTTGGCTTGCTTTATACGTCAAATAGAAAAATAGCCAATACAGTAAACTTAGCAAAAACATATCAGAACTTATAAAAAAGCAAAGTATTAACGGTTTTAGTAAAACTAAGTTTTGATACAATTTCAAACCATAAAAAAACTGCAAGCGTAAACTTGCAGGTTCTTGTGTTTAAAATTGTCCTGAAATGAAAGCAATATCGTTACTGATTTAAGATATTTCCTTCTTCTTTTTTCTCTTTATTTAATAAATTAGGATCTTCTTTTGCTAATTTGTTTTTGGTTGGAATTTTGTAATTTACACTAAACCCAAAACGGCGCGTATCATTTTTATTCGCTAATAACAAAGGCGTACCAACAGAGCTGAACACAAATCGGTTCGAATTTAGGATATCGTCAGCACTTATGGAAACCGACAATTGATCCTTGAAAAACTTTTTAGAAAACGTTAAATCAAGCGTATTATTAAAAGGCTTCTCGGCAATGAAATAAAAATAATTTCCCTTAGACATGATGTAATTAAAGTTGGCAACAAACTTGATGTCTTTTGGTAACAGAATTTGAGACATCAAATTAAACATCCAGAAACCATTGGTCTTAATTTCGGGAATTTGATGAAACTGATACGCCGTATACACATATAAAAAGTTCATTTTATCCGGATTAATATTCATTTTTAAGGTTTCTTTAAGTCCTTCTGTAAACAACATATACGGAATTGGCATTCCCACATTAAAGTTATGAATTTTTATTTGAGGGACATTTACATTTGTATTTACAACAACATTGTCTGTTAGCAACACTCTGTTGATTACCTGATTTTGAGCAGAACTGACATTGTATCCGATAAAAGCATAATCAAAAGCACTCAATTTTGCTTCGTAATTATCAAAAATAGTAGGTTGCAAATTCGGGTTTCCGGAATAATCAATATTTGGATTCTGATAATTGGTGTTGTTTGGATTTAAAGCAGAAGTGCTTGGCAGACTTATTTTCTTGTTGTAATTCACATTAAAATAAACAGAAGTATTGAAATTATATTGGGCACTTGCATTTGGAAAAAAACGGAACTGCTTAAACGGAATTAAATCAGCGGTGTTGGTTTTTCCAGAAATATTGTAATCCTCGGCTCTACCGCCCACAATAAAATTGAACTTATCAAATTTAGATTGTAGCTCTCCGTAAGCTGCTGCTGTTTTCCGTTGATAATCCAGATTGACAATTTCCATGTTTTGGGTTTCAAAAAGAAGCGCTTCATACAAACCACCAAAGCTTATTTTCCCTTCATCAGAAAATGCAATAGGTTGCGAATAATCAAATTTAGCATTGTACACTTGTTGCGTCGAAGCATTATCTAATATAGCAACATTATTAGTTCTGGAATTCAGTGTGAAATCGTTTTTATTGCTGTTGTAATTGAATTTGAAGTCTAATTTTTTTGATTTGTCCTCAAACTTTTTTTGGAAAGTAACGACGAAATCCTGACGTAAAGCATCCGTAAAGGAATCATCATTGGTACTAAAACTGGGACCATTTCCTAATGTATTGCTATTATTGTTGCTGTAGTTTACATCGTAATTAAATAACAGTCGGTCGTTGCCAATATCAAACGTCAGTGCAGATTTTGCAAAATTAGTACGTCCGAAGCGATCCGCCTCAGTAGTCGAAAGTATCGAAGTCGTATTATTCTCGTTTTTTGTCAGTGAAGTCCACACCGCAGATTCTCTATAATTTTGTCCGACATTCAATTGCCATCCAAAATATTTATTCTTTGCGCTCAACAACAAACTATTATTGATTCTCCATCGAAAATGGTCGTAACTCGTAAAATTAGTGCTATTGGTATACGTGGCGCTTAAATAATTTTTAGCATTTTTATTTGTGATGATATTCATAATCGCACCACCGGAAGTAGCAGGAAATTCGGCCCCTGGTTGTGTGATGATTTCAATTTTTTCAATGGCATTCGCAGGCATTCCTTCCAGAAAAGAATTTAATTCATTTGAGGTAATATTAAGCGGTCTTGCGTCCATAAAAACATCTAGCTGTTTGCCTTGATACATCATCCCGGCAACATCTGAAGCGATAAGTCCCGGCAGTTTTTTAATCCCTTCTAAAACGGATCCGGAATTCAAACTGGGCTGACCGGAGAAATCAAATATGGTTCTATCCGCTTTTTGTTCAATTGCTTTTTTAGTTTTTACAATCGCAACTTCATTCAATTCTACTGCTTTTTTGGGTTCTTCCTGAGCCGAGAGTGTGAATATCGCTCCTAAAAAAAACATACTCAATAAATGATTCTTTTTCATCGTTTCTATTTGTGTTACTCCTTTAGTAGGACTAAGGTTCTAAACGTTACCAAAAAACGAACTGATTTCAGAAAATTGTTTTATTTCACGTGACTAAAAGACCATTTTCAACACAGAATAACGAACTTTGCAACTCGTTTTAAACTGCAATTCCAAAACTAAATCCAAAATGACTTTACATATAGAAACTCCTGCCTTACTTTTTGGCGCAACTTCGCTGATTTTATTGGCGTATACTAATCGGTTTTTGACTATTGCCACAATCGTAAGAGGATTAAAAAAAACCTATAAGGAAAAACAAAACAATATGATTTTATTGGAAATAAAAAACCTCAACTTGCGCTTAACACTTATTCGTTACATGCAGATGGCAGGTGTTCTGAGTTTATTTTTATCCGTTTTTGCCATGATGATGTTATTTTTAGAACAGCAGGTATCCAGTATTTATCTCTTCGGATTGAGTTTGTTTTCACTGCTCATATCTTTAGGTTTGTCGTTTTGGGAAATCAATATCTCAGTCGATGCATTACGACTGCATTTGAGTGATTTGCTGGAGAAAGAAGTGAAATAAAATCCTTGCGTTTAAAACCCAAATCTTAAATCTTAAAACCTATCTTTGCCCGCTTTAAAATTAAAAAAATGACAAAGAATAACGTATTAAAAGGAGTTTTCTTAGTAGGACTGGGTGCAACAAGTTATGGGATGCTGGCCACTTTTGTAAAGATGGCTTATGGCGAAGGATTTACAACACCCGAAGTAACAACCGCGCAATTTGTATATGGATTACTTGGCCTATCGCTTATTAATGTCTTTCAAAAATTGAAAAAAGGAAATGAAGTAGTAAAAGCATCCAAGAAAAACATTGGTCAGTTAATGCTGGCTGGAACTTCCTTAGGAATGACGAGTATTTTTTATTATTTGGCCGTAAAATACATTCCCGTTTCCATTGCGATCGTTTTATTGATGCAAACCGTTTGGATGGGTGTTTTATTCGAAATGATTTTAGAAAAGAAAAGACCTTCAAATCAAAAAATCATATCGGTTATTATCGTATTAGTTGGAACAGCACTTGCCGCAAATCTTATTCAAAGTAAAATAGAATTAGACTGGCACGGTATCGTTTTAGGGCTTTTGGCAGCGGCGTCCTTTACCACCACAATGTTTACCGCGAATCGCGTAGCAACTCACGTTTCTTCAGCGCAACGCAGTTTGTATATGCTTTTGGGTGGAGCCGTAATTATATTTGGATTTGCGATTGCAACACAAACGACCACTTTCAATTTTGAGATTTTCATGAAATGGGGAATCGTATTGGCACTTTTCGGAACTGTTATTCCGCCTTTATTGTTTAATGCCGGTTTTCCATTAACCGGAATTGGATTAGGAAGTATTGTTTCTGCACTGGAACTTCCTGTTTCTGTAATGATGGCTTATTTCCTTCTGAACGAAAATGTCAATGCAGTTCAATGGTTTGGAATTGTCTTAATTATTGTAGCGATTATAATTATGAACCTGAATTTTAAGAAAACTAATTAATTTTATCTAAAAAAATTTGCGCCCGATTGATTAAAATTTTAATGACTATCCATGACGTGTACCAAAATAATAAAATTAGCCACAGATTAAAAAGATTTTCACAGATGAATTTAACACTAAATATAAAATCTGTGTAATTCAGTGAAATCAGTGGCAAAAAAAGACTTGGTACGAATTAAGAACATTCATTAAAAATTTTATAAATTCGTAATAAAACTATATGATGAATCTACCCTGGCATTTATATGCAATGGCATTTATTTACTTTATTGCAGGATTAAACCATTTTAGAAATCCAAGACTGTATCTTAAAATCATTCCTTCTTATTTTCCAAATCCAAAATTATTGAATTCCCTAAGTGGATTGGCTGAAATAATTTTAGGTATTGCACTTTGCATTCCGTTGCTTTCCAATTATGCTGCATGGGGTATTATTGCCTTATTAATAGCAGTTTTCCCAACGCATCTCTATATGTATTTCAACGAGAGAGCGAGAATGGGTATGCCAAAATGGGCTTTACTTTTACGAATCCCATTACAATTGGGGTTGATTTACTGGGCCTATCTTTATACCTAAAAAATTGAAATCACTGTTCAACGACATTCCTGACCCCATTTTCCTTACTTTGCCTGACGCAGAAGTCATTTATTATCCTCATTTTTTTAACAAAGAAGAAGCCGACTCGATTTATGCGGAGTTGATCAATGAAATTCCTTGGCAACAGGACGAAATACGCATTTTCGGTAAAACTCATCCACAACCCCGACTGACAGCCTTATTTGGCAATGAAGGAAAACCGTACTCCTATTCCAATATAAAAATGCAACCGCACCCTTGGAATTTGCTCTTGCAAAAAATAAAAGAAAAGGTAGAACGTTTCTCCAATACCAATTTCACCACCGTTTTACTCAATCAATATCGCGACGGAAAAGACAGCAACGGCTGGCATGCGGATAACGAAAAAGAATTAGGAACAAACCCGATAATTGCCTCACTGAGTTTTGGTGCCGAACGTACTTTCCAGTTGAAACATAATTCCGATAAAGACCAAAAAAAAAGTATCCTACTAGAACACGGGAGTTTATTGTTGATGAAAGGAACGACACAGCATTTCTGGAAACATCAAATCCCTAAAACGGCTAAACCAATAGCTCCCAGAATAAACTTGACATTTCGCATAATCAAATAAATTTTCTTTCACTAAAAATAGTATCACTGTACGTTACAAAAGCAAAAAAAACATTTCAATATCTTTAGAAAATTAAAACTTATAAAAAAACTTGTAAACCCCTGTAAATACTGAATCTAACAAAGAAAACATTATAATTTTTAAACAGTGAGGGTAAGAGTTTAAGAGGGTAAGAGACGCTGGCTTTATTCTGTTTTAACAATGAAGTTTAGCGTTTTTTAACAACATTGACTCTTTATCTCTTTACCTCATTGTTGATGATCGTAAAAAATAGTCATGATCCCTTTAGCGGACAGTCATAAAAAATTATTAGATTTGGAATAAATAATCGAATTATGAATGATATTGTTTCTTATTTTGCCACGATTCCATCGGCACACCGAAGTTTGATTCTGGTTAGTGGTATTACTGTTTTTTGGTTAATCGAAAATGCTTTTCCGCTTTTTAATTTTAAATATAAAAAATGGCATCACGCGGGTATTAATATTTTTTTAACTCTGACAACCATCATCATAAATTTCTTTTTGGCTTTTATTTTATTGCAAACAGCTGATTGGACTATTGCAAATCATTTTGGAATTTTACAATGGCTACCACAAATGTCTTTATGGGTTTATACCTTAATCGGATTGCTTTTATTGGATTTAATTGGTGCCTATCTTGTACATCTGGTAGAACACAAAGCGAAATTCTTGTGGCGTTTTCACCTGATTCACCATACCGATACCTGGGTAGATACTACATCGGCCAACAGACATCATCCTGGTGAAAGCATTATTCGCTTTACGTTTACAACTTTGGGGGTTTTACTTGTAGGAAGCCCCATGTGGATGGTTTTCTTATATCAAACCTTGTCTGTAGTGGCAACGCAATTTAATCATGCCAATATCTCGATTCCAAAAAAACTGGATACTTTACTGAGTTATTTTATCGTGTCTCCAGATATGCACAAAGTACACCATCATCATGTTTTACCGTATACAGATAGCAATTACGGGAATATATTTTCTATTTGGGACCGTCTTTTTGGTACTTTTATGACGCTTCCAAAAGAAGAAATCATCTATGGGATTGATACACATCCAATGCCGGAACACCATAATAATTTGAAAAACTTATTGAAAATTCCGTTTCAAAAACCACACAAAATAGAAAAGAGTTAAAAAGAATAAAAAAAACGTACTTTTTGACAAGAAGTAATTATTTTTTTTCTTAATATTGGATGATAATTAGAAATGTAATTTATTAATCATTAACAACTTATTTGAATTAATTTTCACGTGATGAAAAAGAGTAACCGCAAAGAATTGAACTGGGAACAAACAGAAAAACTTGTTACAATGGCCTTAGAAGAAAAAAATCCTTTTGAAATCATCAAAAAAGAATTTGGTTTGGTAGAAAAAGAGGTTTTAGAGATCATGAAAAAGAAGATGCCTGCAGAAAAATTTGAAATGTGGAAAAAGAAAGCTACTGCAAATAAACCCAAACCAAAACCCGTTAAAATTGATGATTTTGATGAAGATTTGGATGGTAAGTATTATATAAAAAATAAACTTGATTAATAATGAGGCTCCTGTAATTCAGGAGTTTTTTTATTTAAACTACTTTTTGGAGGATATCTAAAAATAAATCTTTTTTATAAAATCAAGATGACCCTTAACAATTCTTCCATAAAAAGACTAACAACTAAATAAAATATAGCAATGAAAAAAATAATTTTCGCATTTGCCTTCGCTTCTCTACTATGGAGTTGTAAAACGACAAGCACCTCTGTTTCTTCTTCGATAAAAAAAGACGTTTTAGTGCGCATTAACCTAGTTGACATTAAGGATGATAAAGTCATGGTAACCGTAAATGCACCGTCAATTTCAGTCGATGAAATTACATACCACATTCCAAAAACAGTTCCGGGTACGTACTCTGAAGACAACTACGGTAGATATATTGACGATCTAAAAGCGTATGATACCAAAGGAAATTTATTAACGGTAAAGAAAACCGACGTTAATTCTTGGTCCATTGCTAATGCAAAAACCTTGGATAAAATTACTTATCTGGTAAACGACTCATTCGATACCGAAACCGGGAAGGAATTTGGGGATGATGAAATTTTCTCACCTGCAGGTTCTAACATTGATGCCGGTAAAAACGTAATGCTTAACACACATTGTTTTGTAGGTTATTTTACAAATTTCATGTCTGCACCTTATAAAGTAATGATTTCACATCCTGCAACACTCTGGGGAGCTACATCTATGACGGATCAGGACGCAAGCACAACATCTGATACATTTGTGACTTCGCGTTATGCTGAATTGGTTGAAAACCCAATCATGTATGCTAAACCGGATTACACCACTTTTACAGTTGATGGAATGGAAATATTGATCGGCGTATATTCTCCTACAGGTAAGTATACTGCCGAAAGTATTACACCGGAGATGAAAACAATGATGACCGCTCAAAAGAAATTTTTAGGCAAAATAAACGCTACCAAAAAATACAGCGTTTTGTTATACCTGTCTTCCATGCAGGAAAACGATGCTAAAGGATTAGGTGCGTTAGAACACCCTACAGCAACTACTGTAGTATTACCTGAGCTGATGCCAAAAGACGAATTAGTAAAATCGATGAAAGATGTCGTTTCACATGAATTTTTTCACATTGTGACGCCTTTATCAATCCATTCTAAAGAGATTCAATATTTTGATTATAATGCGCCTAAAATGTCCCAACATTTATGGATGTACGAAGGAGTAACGGAATATTTTGCTAACCTTTTTCAAATAAACCAAGGGCTAATCAACGAAGAGGAGTTTTATACCCGTATGGCAGAGAAAATTGCTCGCGCAAATACACTGAACGATACTATGTCGTTTACTGTTATGAGTGCCAATGTATTAACAAAACCGTACAAAGACCAGTACCTGAACGTGTATGAAAAAGGAGCACTTATCGGAATGTGTCTGGATATCATCATTAGAGAAAAAAGCAACGGTGAAAGAGGAATTCTTGACTTGATGCAAAAATTATCAAATGAATATGGCCCTACAAAACCATTTAACGACGAGGAGCTTTTTGCAAAAATCACGGCATTAACGTACCCTGAAGTTGGAACTTTTTTAACTACTTATGTTTCCGGAACAACCCCAATCCCTTATGCAACGTACCTGGCTAAAGTTGGAGTTACAAATTCTACTGAAAAAGTAGCCGGTAATGTTTTCTTAAAAGGACAATCTCCATACATAACCGTAAATCAGGAAACCAAAGAAATCATTGTTTTACCAAATATAGAATTAAACGAATTTTATAAAAATCTTGGTCTTAAAGGTGGTGATATTTTAATGGCAATTAATGATAAACCATACACCCTGGACAATATTTATGATATGATTGGCGCAAGTCAAACGTGGAAAGAGAACGATGCTATTACAGTAAAAATAAAACGCAATGGCAAAGAACAAGTAATCAATGGAAAAGTACAACTTCCTTATGAAGAAAAAGCGGGCCTTAAAGCAACTGATGCCAGTAAAACCAAATTAAAAGAAGCTTGGTTTAAAGGATAATCCTTTTTGAAAATTTACCAAATCCCAATTTAGAAATAAATTGGGATTTTTTTTGTGAAATTTAGGCATGTTACCAAATCATTCCAACAATTTTCTTTATTTTGCGCAAAATATAAACACCAATGAAATCGCTATGATTCATAATAAAGAATGGTGGTACCCTATTCCAAAAAAAACAAATATTAATAACTTCACATGAAAAAATCTATTATTGCATTCGTTACGCTTGTACTATTGTCCTCTTGTAACAAAAATGAATCAAAAGCTAATTTGCATATTACAGGAAATATAAAAGGATTAAAAAAAGGAACACTTTACATTCAAAGAGTTGTAGACACGATGCTAGTTGCTATTGATACGATCAATATCGATGGAAGTTCTGCTTTTGAAAGTGACTTAGAATTAAAATCTCCTGAAATGCTGTATTTATTTTTAGACCGAGGCGTTAGCAATTCATTAGACAATAACCTGCCGTTTTTTGCTGAACCTGGTAATATAAACATTGAAACCAGTTTAGAAGGATATCTTTCCAGCGCAAAAATTACAGGATCTAAAAACAACGATTTATTTGAAGACTATAAAAAAATAAATTCTCGTTTCAATGACGAAAAACTTACGTTAATTGAGCAACGATTCAATGCCATTAAAAGCAACAACGTACAAAAAATGGATAGTATAAAAGCTAAGCAGGATTCCAATATCAAACGAAAGTATTTATTTGCTACCAATTTTGCAATAAACAACAGAAACTACGAGGTATCGCCTTATATCGCCTTATCAGAGATCTATGATATCAATATTAAATACTTAGATACAATTCGTAAATCAATGTCTACAAAAGTAGCACAATCACTTTATGGAAAAAAATTGACTAAATATGTTGCCGAAATCAAAAACCAAAAATAACTCGGTTCCTAAGTTATAAAGTACTAAAACAGGAAAAACCGTCTCGATAAAATCGGGACGGTTTTTTTATGCTTTGAATTAAATTAATTGCTGCCTTTTATTACAAAACAAAAAACCACCTAACAAAAGTTAGATGGTTTTATTAAGAGCCGGCGGAGGGACTCGAACCCACGACCTGCTGATTACAAATCAGCTGCTCTAGCCAACTGAGCTACGCTGGCGACTCATTACGGGTGCAAATATAAGTCTGAATTTCTATTTTCCAAAACAAATTCAAACTTTTTTTGCTTTTTTTTTGACTACAATTCGTTGATTTTAGCAATCAATTGATTAGCAGTTTGTTCCAATTCAACATTGATTTGTTTGAAGTGTGCTTTTTTATCTTCTACCTTTTTTGCGTTCACTTTTGTGATCAAAGTGTCAAAAGCAGCAATAGCTTCGTCAATTAAAGCGTTAGTTTCTGTTGTTGGTTTTCCAGTTGTAGAAATTTCGAACAAGTAAACTGCTTCAATAATATCTCCTAAAACGTAGTTGATGTCTTTTTTTAAATTTTTAATGTTTGCCATTTTTATCTTTTTTAATTTGGATTTTTAATTTGCGTCTGCAAAAGTACACATTATCTTTCTATTACCGACTATGAAATGTAAATTTCTAAAATTGAAGCTTTTCCATTGAGGATGAACAAATTCATTGCAGCAGGAAGTAATACGGTATCTCCTTTTACATATTGCAATTTTGAATTATTGTTATCGATCTCAAACGATCCTTCCATACACATATAAACGGTAAAGGTTTCTCCCGATTTAGAAATACTGATTTTTCCGTCCAGCGGAATGAAATTAGTAGTGAAATAAGGGCAATCTACCACTTCGTTGGATTGGTTTACATTTTTGGTATATTCTTTTTTAGTCTCTATCTTATTATAGTTAATAGCTTCCAAAGCCAAATCAACATGCAACTCTCTGGTATTTCCGTTAGCATCTACTCGGTCAAAGTCGTACAATCGATACGTAATATCTGAGGTTTGCTGAATCTCGGCAACTACTAATCCCCCACCAATAGCGTGAACCGTTCCTGCTTCCAAAAAGAAAACATCTCCTGCATGTACTTTTACATCGTCCAGAATTGCGAGTAAGGTTTTATTTTTAAGGTTTTCTAAATATTCAGTAGGATTCGATTTTTCGTTAAAACCAACGATAATTTTCGCATCCTTATCGGCTTGCATGATATACCACATCTCCGTTTTACCAAAAGAATGGTGTCGTTTTTTGGCCAACTCATCATTAGGATGCACTTGAATGGACAAGTCTTCGCGAGCGTCCAAATATTTGAAAAGTAATGGAAACTGTTTGCCAAATCGAGCATGAACTTTCGTTCCCAAAATCTCCTTCGGACATTCATCAATCAAAGTAGTTAATGATTTTCCTTTCCATTCGCCATTGGCCACAACACTAACATCACCTTCAACGGTAGATAACTCCCAGCTTTCACCGGTAATTTTTGATGTGATTGGTTTATGAAGCAACGTTTTTAGTTTTTCACCTCCCCAAATTCTTTCTTTTAAAATGGGCTCAAATTGTAAAGGATAAAATTTCATATGAGTATTTTTTCGAATTCCAAATCTACAAAATCAATATTGCTTTTTGTTAACAAACTAGCCTTTCATTTATTAAAACCGATTATAGTAATAAAAAAGGAAATTATAAATTTAGATCAAAGTAGAAAAAACCCCTGATACAATTTCATAATCCTTTATACTAACTTTTTAATAGCTGCTAGTGCTTTGGGGATGTGTTTAGTTGCTAACATACTATCGAAAACCATTTGTATAACTCCATTTTTATCCGTTACATAAGTTACTCTTCCAGGAAGTAACCCGAACATTCCGGCTGGAACACCAAAAAGTTTTCTGATTCTTTTATCGCTATCGGACAGAAGAATAAAAGGCAGTTTATACTGTTTAGCAAATTTTTGATGAGAACCCTGACTATCACTGCTAATTCCTATAACTTCAGCTCCTAAATCCTTAAAATCTTCGTATTGATCCCTAAAACTACAGGCTTGCGCGGTACAACCCGGCGTATTGTCTTTTGGATAAAAATAAATAACAAGTGGTTTATGTCCCACTATAGTTGCACTGTTAAAATCGTTCCCGTGGGTATCTTTTGCCGTGAAATTGGGAATTATGTCCCCTACTTTTAGTTCCATTATTCGCCTTTATAGGTTACAAAATTCCGAGGCGTTTCGTAAAGAACGACTTCTAATTCAAAATCTGGCTTAATTCTTTTTCTGATTTTATTCCAAATTACCACTACAATATTTTCGGCTGTGGGATTTAAATTTTCAAATTCAGGAACATCGACATTGAGATTTTTGTGATCAAACTGATCTTCGACATCTTCTTTGATAATATCGCTTAGAAATTTCACATCCATAACAAATCCCGTCTCGGGGTCAATTTCTCCCCTTACACTAACAATCAATTCGTAGTTATGTCCGTGGTAATTAGGATTGTTGCATTTGCCAAAAATAGCATCGTTTTGCTCGAAAGTCCAATCTTTCCTATATAATCTATGCGCCGCATTGAAATGCGCTTTTCGTGAAATAGTAACTCTCATTTTTTTTAGTAGATATTAGGAATTAGATGTGCTGTTTACAGAAATCTTAGTTCTATAATTCTCCCTTTTTACAATTTATGGTCTTCAAGGAAATGATAAAACTCATCAAAAATTATTTTGAACCAAACGGTATACAATTGGGGATGGATTCCCATTTCGATTTTCACATCTTCTATTTTCATCCATTTCCAATCTTCGACTTCTTCTCGATTTATTTTGGGCTCTTCATTATAATAACCAATCATAACATGATCGAGTTCGTGTTCTGTCAAACCATTATCAAAAGGAGCCTTGTATATAAAATGAAAAAGTTCCTTCAGTTCCGTTTTAAATCCCATTTCTTCAAACAGTCTTCGACTTCCGGCGGCAATATTTGATTCCCCTTCGCGCTGGTGACTGCAACAAGTGTTAGTCCATAATAATGGCGAGTGGTATTTTTGACTGGCGCGTTGCTGAAGCATGATTTCATTTTCACTATTTAAAACAAAAACGGAAAATGCCCGATGTAAAATGGCTTTTTCATGTGCTTCAAGCTTTGGCATCAATCCAATTTGCTCATCTTTGTCATTAACTAATATTACGTTTTCTTCTTTCATAGGAATTTTTAGCCTTACAAAAATACAAAAATATAATTATTGTAAGACGCTTTAACGTTCTCTTTCGAATTGTTGAAGCAGAGTTGCTTTGGTACCACCGTAATAAAAACAAATACAATCCAATTACCGATTCTTTTGTACTTTTGATAACCAAGACAATTAAGACAATGCAAAAAATAACGATTCGAAAAGCACGCACTGATGATTTAGAGAAACTCCTTGAATTTGAACAAGGAATTATTGTTACTGAACGCCCCTTCGACCCCACTTTAAAAGAAGAAAAAATCCATTATTACGACATTGAACAAATGATTTCAGCTCCTCACATCGAAGTGTTGGTTGCCGAAATTGATTCGGAGGTTATCGCTTCCGGATACGCCCGAATAGCCGCACCAAAGCCCTATCTGAAGCACGAGACCTATGCCTACTTAGGATTTATGTATACCGATTTGAATTACAGAGGAATAGGAGTTAATTCTAAAATCATAGAGTCGCTAAAAGATTGGTGTCGTTTGCAAAATGTATTCGAACTTCGATTAGACGTATACAATGATAATGCTTCGGCAATTAAAGCCTATGAAAAAGCGGGATTCAAAAAACACTTAATAAACATGAGAATTGGTTTGTAGCAATTCTCTACGATTAATTATAAATCCAAAAGTGATTTTCTTTCGTAAATAACAATAGTTAAATCTTACTTAAATCACTATCACTTTGTAAAGCAGACGACATATTGTAGTTTAAAACCGCTTTACATTTGTAGTATAAAAAACAAATCTAAATATGAAAACAACAACCCGTTTTTTAATTTTATTATTGGTACTGCCTTTATTTATGTTTACTGCCTGTGGGCAAAATACAAACAAACAAAACAATCCTAAAAAAGCTATTAGTATGGAAAGTCCAATCAAAAAACCAGGAAATCCGTATTACTCCAATACAGATACCACAAAACTTAATGTTTCGGATGCCGAATGGAAAAAAGTATTGCCCGAAGATGTTTATGAAGTAATGCGAAATGCCGATACCGAAAGACCTTTCACAGGGAAATACTGGAATACTGATGATAAAGGAACCTATTACTGCGCATCCTGCGGCAATAAACTATTTCGTTCCGGTGCCAAATTTTCAAGCAGTTGCGGTTGGCCCAGTTTTTTTGAACAAGACAATAAAAACAGCGTCGTGTACAAAACCGACAGTTCCCTTGGAATGGAAAGAACGGAAGCGCTTTGCGGCCGATGCGGTGGTCATCTAGGACATCTTTTTGATGACGGTCCTGCTCCAACCGGAAAAAGATATTGCATGAATTCTATTGCGCTTGACTTTATACCTGATACCAAATAATATGAAGAATTTATTTTTAATTTGTCTATTGACATCGATTAGTATGTTTGGACAAAACACGACAAAAGTGGTAAGCCAACCCAAATTTGACACGATTACTTTAGCGGGCGGATGCTACTGGTGTGTGGAAGCCGTTTATGAAAACCTAAACGGGGTGAAATCCGCGGTGTCAGGATTTGCAGGTGGCAAAAACACGAATCCAACTTATGAGGATGTTTCGACGGGAAGAACGGGTTATGCTGAAGTGGTACAAATTACCTATGATAAAAACACTACGAGTTTAGACGAAATCTTCAAAGTTTTCTTTACTGTACATGATCCAACGACTTTAAACCGTCAAGGTGCCGATGTGGGAACACAATACCGTTCTGCCATATTTTATAAAAATCAAGAACAAAAATTGGCGGCACAAAAGATTATCGCTGCTTTGACAAAAGCAAAAACTTATGACCGCCCTATAGTGACCACTTTAGAGCCGCTGACCAAGTTTTACAAAGCCGAAGATTACCACCAGAATTACTATGCTAACAATAAAAATCAGCCGTATTGCCAAATGGTCATTCAACCCAAAATGGAAAAATTCGAAAAGCTATTTAAAGATCGATTGAAAAAGAAAAAATAATTTTTTACAAGAAACCGTCCCGAGACAAAAATCGCGACGGTTTTTTTATCGATCTAAAAACCGAAAACAATAAATTAATTTAACGACATAAAATTCGTATATTTATACTGATTTTCAATACTTTATATAATTAATTATGCATTACGGACACCACTTTTGGGGAATGCATGTGTTTTAGTGGGTATTTTGCATTATCATTCTAATATGGATATTCGCCCCGCCGTATAACAGTCCCGGTCAGCGAACCAAAACCAAAACCCATTGGAAATCCTAAAAAAAAGATTTGCCAAAGGAGAAATTACTAAAGAAGAATTTGACTAAAAAAAGAAATTTCTAGAGGAAAATTAAACTTAAGTAAAACCTGAAACAAACTATTTTAAGACTTTTATATGAGCTCTTTTTGTTAAATAATTGATGACGCTTATTTTTAATTTGTTTTTAGACAAATTTCATTTTATCATATTGTTTATCGCTGTTCATTTAAAAATAAATAATAATAATAATAATAATAATAATAATAATACCCCTCCCTTGTCTCAAAAAACGGATTTACATCATCACCTTTTTGTTCTAAAGTAAAACAATAAATATTTTATAAAAAAATGAAAGCGCTTAAAAAATATTTAAAAAAACTCAAAAGCAATATTACCGCTCTTTTAGAAGTACAGCAAGAGTCCTTTACTCCTGATACTTTTCACACCCTTCGATTAGAAATAAAAAAATTAAATGCATTATTAAATTTAGTTAACTTTTGTTCCAAAGGCTTAAAACAAAAAAAAACTTTCAAACCTTTTAAACTCATTTTTTGTCAGGCGGGAAAAGTACGGGAACTTCAGCTGGAACGAGTATTGCTTAATCAGTATTTTGCTTCTGCCTATATTATGCAATACAGGAATGATTTGGAAAAAAAACTACGGGAAGAATTAAATAATTATTTTTTAATCCCCAACGAATCTTTTGCTGAAAAGCTACAAAAAAAATATTCTAAAATCAATGCTGCACTTGCCAAAACGAATAGAAAAATGACGAACCGATACATGGACAAAAAAAGAGCTGAAATTGAAAAAATACTCCATAAAAAAGCCTTAAAAAACAAACAAATGCATGCCCTTCGCAAAAGCTTAAAAGAATATCAGTTCAATCAAAAAAGTCTGAATTTTAACAAACAAGACAAACTCTCACCAAAGAACTACGCACTCCCTGAGTTGCTTGGAGAATGGCATGACTTCCAAACGGTTATTCAACATTTAAAAAAAGCAGTAGATTCAGGAGAAATAAACCAAAAGGAAAGCAACCAGCTTGAAAATGTTATAGCAACATTTACGTTTAAAAGCCAGTTACTATTCAGTAAAATAAATGCAACGGTACGGAATGTTCCTCTCAATCCTACGTGATACAATTGAAGATGATTTGGATGCTAAAAACCGAACTATTATTTTCCATAAATGCAGCCAAATATTGATTCTATTTCGTGCTTTATTTGTAAACTAATAATTAGAAACAACACGAATTTTTTGATTTTGAATTTCTCAACTTTGCTGGCTTTTTTAAATTTCAGTAAAATAGTAGTAAGCGCAATAGTATATGTAATCTTATCAAAGTATAACCAGACTAAATAGCTTTATAGAACGAAATAGAATATTTATGCCTGAAAATGATTATGAAGATTTATTCAATCTCTCTCCGGCACTACTATTAGTTATAGATATTAATATTTTTGTAGTTGCCGTTACCGATTTCTTTTTAAAAGTCACTATTACAGAGAGAAACACTATACTAGGTCAAAATGTTTTCGATGTATTTCTTGAAAATCCTAACGACCTTAAAGCTGATGGCGAAAAAAATATGCGCGCATCATTTAATCGTGTCATCAACAATAAGGTCAGCGATACCTTGTCAATTCAAAAATATGATATAAAAAACCCTAAATCCAAAGGCAATAAATTTGTATCCAGATACTGGAAAACAAGTCACTCCACGCTATTTGACACCGATAAAAATGTAAAAAACATTATTGTTGTAGTTGAGGATATTACCGAAAATCAAGAACTTATTACCAATATTCAGGAATTAAAAAAAAATTTAGTGAAATTCGTGTTTAAATATTTTTCTAACATTTGTGTCCAGCCGCTAGGTGTAAAACAAGTTTATTTTAAACAATAAACTGAATAACAGTATTTTAAAAAAATAAAACATATAATAAACATATTCCTTTTATTAATTTTTGTAAATTAGTATTCCCAAAAAAAGCTGCTGGTCCGTATTAAAAAAAGCTGCTAAAATAAAATAATAATCTTACGATTATTAAAAAAGGCGAAACCCCAAAAGCCACAATTCAAACCTACTTTTTAAGACAATACCTAATTGTTTCTTTTAATTAAAAAACAAGGGGTTTAAATGGCAGTACAATGGTGTTTGCATCATGAAAATGAATAAAAAATGTACCTAAAAAAAATGGACAGTAGAAAATTGTCCATCCTATGTTTAATCAATAAAAATCGCCAATAATGAAAACAATTAAAATGATTTCCATGACACTGCTTATTGGATTATTCCTGATAATGAGCACAAGTATTTATGCACAAGATCCTATGAAAGCGGGTCCGAACGTGTATAAAAAAGTCCTTCTTAACAATGATAAAGTAAGGGTAATGTCAGTTGAATTTGCTCCAGGCCAAGTTATGCCATGGCACAGTCATCCTCATCACACTATCTACGCTCTAACGCCAGGAACCTTAGAGATTACTGATAAAGGTAAACCCGCATCAATAGCCAAATTTAAAGCGGGAGATGTTTTGTATATTACTCCCGTTACTCATATGGGAAAAAACATTGGAAAGAATACCATAAAACTGGTCGTGACAGAAATAAAACCTGCCATGAAAAAATAATAGCTTGCTCCTACTAAAACAATAAATAATATTCAATAATACGTTGTGCGTAATTCAAGTTTCTTTTTTAACGTATAGAAACATAGTTTTATATATTTCTATTATAACGTTTCCCTTTATTATAGTAAAGCATAGCTTTTCGCACCCAAGACCCGAGCGATAGCGAACAGGCGAAGCAATTGGGCTATCCTACTCTTCTTTCTATGTTTCTATGCGTTTATTTTTATATTCTTTTCTAAATTGTTAATTTTAAATAATTGCACCCAACGGGTTTCAATAATAATAATTGATAAATAATAAAGCAGCCTGTATGGGCTGCTTTATTAGTATTGCTATTTCGTATTGATAAAAAATTATTTCCCAATACTCTCTTTTATCATCAAGGCACATTTCTCACCATCAATAGCTGCCGAAATAATTCCTCCGGCATAACCTGCCCCTTCACCACACGGATACAAGCCTTTTATTTGAACGTGTTCATAGGTAATTGGATCTCTGGGAATGCGCACTGGCGAAGATGTTCGGCTTTCTGGTGCATGAAGTATGGCTTCATTTGTCAAATAACCCCGCATGGATTTTCCGAATTCTGTAAACCCTTCCCGTAATATCTGCGTTAAAAATCCTGGAAAAACCTGCCCCATTTCTACTGAGGTAGTTCCGGGAACATACGATGTTTTCGGAATATCAGAGGAGACTCTATTTTGGGTAAAATCAATCATACGTTGCGCAGGAACTTTTTGACTTTCGCCAGCCAAATGCCACGCTTTTTGCTCAATACTTTTTTGGAATTCCATTCCGGCTAGTGCACCAAATTTCGCAAAAGGTTGGAAATCCTCCAGTTTTAATTCGATTACAATTCCTGAATTGGCTGTAGCCTGATCCCGTTTTGAGGGTGACCAACCGTTTGTCACCACTTCGCCCGGACTCGTCGCACACGGAGCTATCACGCCACCGGGACACATACAAAACGAATACATACCGCGACCATTTACCTGCTTTACAATAGAATAAGGCGCCGGCGGCAAATGTTCGCCACGATAATCACAGCTGTATTGAATACTGTCAATTAACGATTGTGGATGTTCGGCTCTTACGCCCAAGGCAAAAGGTTTGGCTTCGATAAAAATTTGCTTTCTGTACAATAATTCAAATATATCACGGGCAGAATGCCCTGTGGCCAAAATTATTTTATTGGCAAGAATCGTATCTCCGTTTTGAGTGACGATGCCTTGCACTTCATTATTTTTTACTAAAATATCGGTTAATCGGGTTTCAAACAAAACGACTCCGCCGCATTCGATAATTTTCTCCCGAATATCCTGAATGATTTGTGGTAATTTATTCGTTCCGATATGTGGATGCGCTTCGATTAAAATATCTTCTGAAGCTCCAAAAGCGACTAATAACTCCAAAATTCGAGTTACATCGCCACGCTTTTTAGAACGCGTGTATAGTTTTCCGTCAGAATACGTTCCGGCACCACCTTCGCCAAAACAATAATTAGAATCTTCGTTTACCAAATGATCCACATTAATGGCTTTCAAATCACGACGACGGCCACGGACATCTTTTCCGCGCTCAATCACTATTGGTTTCAAGCCCAACTCTATCAATTGCAAAGCGGCAAAAAGTCCGGCTGGTCCGGCACCTACAACAATGACTTCTTGAGCATTGGTCACATTTGGATAATCCGGCAGTTGTATTTTATGCTGCTGAAAAGGTTCTCCGCTCAGATAAATCGCCACTTTCAAATTTATTTTTATGGCTTTTTGACGCGCATCAATAGAACGTTTTAAAATAGAAACATGTTGGATTTCTTTTGGAGAAACCTTAATTTGTTTAGACAAATACTCTTTTAGTAACAATTCATTTGTCGCTATTTCGGGTGATACTTGTAATAGAAGTTCTTGAGGCATTTTTTAGATTGTTCGATTTTTAGATTATTTAATGTTTTGAAACACTTACAAATAATCAAGCACAAAAGTAGTATTTTGTACTGAATTCTTATGGCAGAATAGAAAATGCATTTTCAAATTTTCAAAATAGCCCATTTTCAAATCAGACTTTGTAACTTTGTACCTCCAAAACAGTTAACCGATTAAACAATTAACCGATTAATCTTAGAAAAAAATGTCTAGAAAAATAAAATTAATATGGGATTTCCGCGGACCCGCTGCTGCAAAAACAGCCGAACACCACGAAATCCATTTGAAAGAATACATCGCTATTGAAAAATTGCCTTTAAATATCACCGGTTTTGAAATTCAAGACGAAATGCAAGCCATCGCTTTTATGGTAGTGACGGACGAGAATATGATTCAGGTTCGGGATGCTTTGAAACCGCACCGCGGAGAACTTTTTTAGTTGGCAGTAATCAGATTACAAAATCTCCTTAAAACTGACCACTGAATACTGATCACTGACTACTAAATTTGACCACTGAACACGATCATTCAACACAACAAACTGATCACTGAATACTGATCACTAAAATCTGATCACTCAACACTAAATTTGACAACTGAACACAATCATTCAACAAAACAAACTGATCACTGATCACTAAAATCTGATCACTGAACACTGAATACTAATCACGCAACGCTACAAACTGATCACTGAACACTGATCACTGAACACTAAAATCTAAACACTGATCACTGATCACTAAAAACTAGTTTGCCACTTCGCTGATAAACTTAATTCGCATCAAACGCAATTCGTCAAGATCATAGTCGCCTTCAAATTCTTTGAGTGCTTCTTCGATATTATCGGAAAGGGATTCCATAAAATAGTCATGAATTTCTTCCTGTTGATCATCGTCCAACATATCATCGATCCAATATTTTATATTCAGCTTGGTTCCGGAATAGACAATTTGTTCCATTTCTTTAATCAAATCGTCCATCTTCAGCCCTTTTGCGGAAGCGATATCATCAAGTGATAATTTTCGATCTATATTTTGAATGATATATAGTTTATTGACAGAATTAACTCCGGTAGATTTAACCACCAAATCATCCGGTCTGATAATCTCATTATCTTCTACGTAACGACTTATTAATTCTAGGAATTCCTTCCCATATTTCTTGGCTTTGCCTTCCCCAACACCATGAATATTGATCAATTCATCTACCGAAATTGGATATTTCAGCGCCATATCTTCAAGGGATGGATCTTGGAAAACGACAAAAGGAGGAACACTAAATTTCTTAGCTACTTTTTTACGTAAATCCCGCAACATACCCATCAATGCTTCATCGGCAACTCCCGTAGATTTCGCAGCAGTTACAATGGCTTCGTCTTCAGTTTCATTGTATTCATGATCTTCAGACATCATAAAAGATTCTCGGTTTTTAATAAAATCCAATCCTTTATCAGTGATTTTTACGATCCCGTACGTTTCAATGTCTTTGGATAAATATCCGGCCACAAGAACTTGTCTCAGCAACGCCATCCAGTATTTTTCATCATGGTTTGAACCGCATCCAAAAAAAGATTGCGTATCGGTTCGATGTGCTTTTATAACTGCATTTACACGACCAATCAACGTAAACACCACTTCTTTTGATTTATACAAATGTTTAGTATCTCTTACTACTTCCAATAGTTTGACCACTTCATCTATGGCCTCCACTTTTGTTTTCGGGTTTCTGACATTATCATCCATATCAGCACCTTCTCCATTTACATCATCAAATTCCTCTCCGAAGTAATGAAGTAGAAACCGTCTTCTGGACATAGACGTTTCGGCGTAAGCCACCACCTCCTGCAATAAAGCAAATCCGATTTCCTGTTCCGCAACGGGTTTCCCCGACATGAATTTTTCTAATTTCTCAACATCTTTATAGGAATAATAGGCCAGACAATGTCCTTCGCCCCCATCACGACCTGCGCGACCGGTTTCTTGATAATAACTTTCTAATGATTTAGGAATATCATGATGAATAACAAAACGAACATCCGGTTTGTCGATTCCCATCCCAAAAGCGATGGTGGCTACCACCACATCCACATCTTCCATAAGAAACATGTCTTGGTGTCTGGCGCGGGTTTTCGCATCTAATCCGGCATGATACGGAACGGCACTTATTCCGTTTACCTGTAAAACTTCGGCTATAGCCTCTACTTTTTTGCGGCTCAAGCAGTAAATAATTCCTGATTTACCTTTATGCTGTTTTATAAAACGAATAATATCCGATTCAATATTTTTCGTTTTGGTACGTACTTCGTAATATAAATTGGGTCTGTTGAAGGATGCTTTGAAAGTAGTTGCATCAGTCATATCTAAATTTTTCAGGATATCTTCCTGCACTTTTGGCGTAGCCGTAGCGGTCAAACCAATAATAGGCACATCACCTAATTGCTTAATAATGCTTTTCAGATTCCGGTATTCCGGTCTGAAATCGTGTCCCCATTCGGAGATGCAATGCGCTTCATCAATAGCTACAAAGGAAATAGTTACCGTTTGAAGAAAAGCGACATACTCTTCTTTGGTTAAGGATTCAGGTGCAACATATAACAATTTTGTCAACCCGGAAGTAATATCTTTCTTAACCTGAACAATCTCGGTTTTAGTAAGGGAAGAGTTTAAAACGTGGGCGACACCATTTTCAGAAGATAAACTCCGAATGGCATCCACTTGATTTTTCATCAAAGCGATTAAAGGAGAAACCACAATAGCAGTCCCTTCCTGAATTAAAGCGGGTAATTGGTAACAGAGTGACTTCCCTCCTCCAGTAGGCATAATTACAAAGGTGTTCTGCTTATTAAGGAGACTATTTATAACTTGTTCTTGCAATCCTTTAAATTGGCTGAAGCCAAAATATTTTTTTAATTCTTTGTGTATGTCAATTTCGTTTGAATTCATTCTTGATTATGTGGTATTTTGTATAAATTTGCATCACATAAAGATACAAATTTCTTTTAAACTTACAAATTTTAAACATTCTGTTTTGATAACTAAAGAAAATATCTTGGCAAGTGCCAAAAAAACCATTAGATCTGAAAGCGAATCGATTGCGAAACTCACTGATTATCTTGATGAAAACTTCAGTAACGCCACACAAAGTATCTATAATTCCAAAGGAAGATTAGTGGTTACCGGAATAGGAAAAAGTGCCATTATTGCTCAAAAAATGGTGGCCACATTCAATTCTACCGGAACACCGTCACTGTTTCTTCATGCCTCTGAAGCCATTCATGGTGATTTAGGCATGGTTCAGAACGAAGATATAATTATCTGTATTTCAAAAAGCGGCAACAGTCCAGAGATAAAAGTTTTAGTGCCGCTTTTGAAGCGTTTTGGCAATACCTTAATTGCCATCACGGGAAATATGACTTCTTTTCTGGCTAAAGGATCTGATTTCGTTTTGAACACCACAATAGATGCAGAAGCGTGCCCGAACAATTTGGCCCCTACAAATAGCACCACCGTACAATTAGTGATGGGTGATGCACTGGCAGTTTGCCTGATGGAAATGCGCGATTTCAAACCGGAAGATTTTGCGATATACCATCCGGGAGGTGCTTTAGGAAAAAAATTATTACTGCGTGTCAAAGACATGTTGGAACATACTTTGAAACCAATGGTTAGCCCGGAGGCGCCTGTCAAAAAAGTAATTTTCGAAATTTCCGAAAAACGTCTTGGAGTAACCGCTGTTGTCGAGGATAATAAGGTAATAGGAATTATTACCGACGGCGACATTCGAAGAATGCTGAATGACAGAGATTCTTTTGCTGATTTGACCGCCAAAGACATTATGACCAAAAACCCCAAATTGATCTCCTCAACCGCTATGGTAGTTGATGCATTGAATATTCTTGAAGATTTTTCCATAACACAATTGGTTGTAGTTGATAACGGCGAGTATAAAGGAGTACTACACTTACATGACATCTTAAAAGAAGGAATAGTATAATGGCAAAAAAAAACTTAAACGAAATGTCGTTTTTAGATCATCTTGAAGAATTAAGATGGCTACTGGTTCGAAGCACAATTGCAATATTAATCCTGGCGACTGTCACTTTTTTTGTCAGTGATTATATTTTTGATGTTATCATTTTTGGTCCAACAAACGCTAATTTTATTACGTACCGTTTTTTTTGCGATCTATCCAATCAATTGGGGTTTGCCGAAAGTATTTGTGTAACCGAAATGCCTTTCATCATTCAAAACACCAATATGGAAGGTCAGATCAACGTGTTGATTTGGACTTGTATAACGGCCGGATTTATTCTCGGATTCCCTTTTATACTATGGGAAGTTTGGAAGTTCATCAGCCCGGCATTGTATGAAAAAGAAAAAAAACACGCAAAGATTTTTGTTTTTTCATCTTCGCTGCTTTTCTTTCTGGGCGTATTGTTTGGCTATTTCGTGATTGTACCAATGTCGGTCAACTTTTTCGCCACCTTCACCATCAGTGACGTAGTAAAAAACCAGTTTAGTATTGATTCGTATATTGGATTAGTAAAAACAAGTGTTATTGCTTGCGGCCTGTTTTTTGAATTACCAATAATCATCTATTTTCTGACTAAACTAGGACTGGTAACTCCGGTTTTCTTAAGAAAATACTGGAAATATGCCGTAATCATTATTCTTATTGTAGCGGCAATTGTGACTCCACCGGATGTGGTAAGTCAAATAATTGTAACGATTCCGATGTTGTTAATCTACGAAGCAAGCATCTTGATTTCAAAAATAGTAGTAAAAAATCAAAAAAAAGTAAATGGCTGATATTATAGAAGAATTCAACGAATACCGTTCCAAAATGAACGAAAAATTATTGGCAGACAATAATAAAATTGTAAAACGAATTTTCAATTTGGATACCAATGCCTATGCACCGGGAGCATTGGACGTAAAAACCAAAGAACTGCTTGGATTAGTGGCTTCGGCAGTTTTACGTTGTGATGACTGTGTCAAATACCATTTGGAAACCAGCTTCAAAGAAGGCGTAACCAAAGAAGAAATGATGGAAGCTATGGGAATCGCTACACTTGTGGGGGGAACTATCGTGGTACCTCATTTAAGAAGAGCGTATGAATTTTGGGAAGCGTTGGAAGAAACCGCAACAAAATAATTTGTTAAGAAGTTTAATCGTTTAATTGTTTATTCGTTTATTTGCGCGATTAAGCAGTTAAACGAATAAACATTAAACAGTTAAGCGATTAAACCAAACAATATGAAATTAAGAGCCGAAAATCTTGTAAAAACCTACAAAGGGCGAAGTGTTGTAAAAGGCATTTCGGTGGAAGTGAACCAAGGTGAAATCGTGGGGCTTTTGGGACCTAATGGTGCCGGAAAAACAACTTCCTTTTATATGATTGTTGGATTGGTAAAACCAAATTCCGGCAACATATTCCTGGATGATTTGAACATCACCGATTATCCAATGTACAAGAGAGCCCAACAGGGAATTGGTTATTTGGCACAGGAAGCATCCGTTTTCAGAAAACTAAGTATCGAAGACAATATCTTGAGTGTTCTACAATTGACCAAACTTTCAAAAGAAGAGCAGGTTGCCAAAATGGAAAGCTTAATCGACGAATTTAGTTTAGAACACATCCGAACCAATCGAGGGGATTTACTTTCGGGTGGAGAACGACGTCGTACCGAAATTGCCCGTTGTCTCGCCACTGATCCAAAATTCATCTTACTCGATGAACCTTTTGCTGGGGTTGACCCGGTTGCTGTAGAGGATATTCAACGGATTGTAGCCCAACTAAAAAATAAAAACATCGGTATTCTTATCACCGATCACAACGTACAGGAAACTTTGGCTATTACAGATAAAACCTATCTTATGTTTGAAGGAGGAATCCTAAAAGCAGGTATTCCGGAAGAATTGGTAGAAGATGAAATGGTACGTCGTGTGTATTTGGGACAAAATTTCGAATTGAGAAAAAAGAAGCTGGAGTTCTAAAGAAAGTGGTCAGTTTCTAAAAGAGTAGTCAGTGGTCAGTTGTTTTAGTTTGACGATGGACAAAAAATGATGGACGATGCTCGAAAATCAAATAGTTCGTTAAAAAAAGGGTTTTGTTAAAAAAATTAACATTTCTTAGAATGATATGAGTTCAAAAGCATTAAATTGCACCTTTAATCAGAAACAGAAACATGTTATCAGGCAAAATGCATTTTGAAATATCAGAAAGAAAGATGATTCTTCGCCTTTTTGATATTTTATTTATTTTGTTGGCTTTGTTTCTCGTAGGGCACTTTTTTGATTTTGATTATTTTACGATTATAACCGCTGATTTTTATTGGACGCTAGTTTTGGTCATTTACGTCAATCTTTTCGGTACGATATTCGAAATGTATAATCTGCAGGTGGCAAGCAATCATTTTCAAGTGTCAAGAAGTGCTATCCTCACAGCCACTACTACAGTTTCCATCTATCTGTTGACTCCATTTTTTTCACCTGAATTGCCCTCCAAAAGAATACAAATCTTCTTGCTTTATCTGGTTGTCTTTATGTCTTTGTTTTTGTGGCGTATGTTTTACGTGAAGTTTTTGGCCTCTAATCGGTTTCTTCAAAATGCGTTATTAATATGTGACCAGGAACAGGTAGAAGAGCTAATTTTAGGGCTGGAGAACATAGACCCACATTATAAAATTGTTGCTTTTGTTAGCGCCGATGCTGCCGAAGAAGATATGACTGCCTATCATTATGTGCAACAAATTAAAAGAAATGCTTTGTTTTCCTTTGTAAAAGAAAATAGTATTTCTGAAATTGTGATTGCCTCCCAAAAAACGGAAGGGATTACTCCCGAATTATACCAACAATTACTTCGCTTATTAGAATCGGGCAGCATCATCAGGGAATATACCCAGGTGTATGAGAGTAAAACACAACGCATTCCGGTGCATTATATGTCCAAAGATTTTTACCGCTATTTCCCTTTTAGCAGGAGCAATCACAATAAACTGTATTTGTTACTCATACGGTTTTTTGAAATCGGTATTTCCGTAGTTGGATTGTCTGTTGGTCTGCTATTGTTTCCAATAATAGTAGTTGGTAACGCGATAGGGAACAGGGGGAAGTTGTTTTATACCCAGGAACGGGTGGGTAAGGATGGAGTGGTATTTGAAATTTTAAAATTTCGTACGATGATCCTCAATGCCGAAACTAATGGAGCCGTTTTTACTACAGTCAATGATTCCAGAATAACCCTTTTTGGAAAATTTTTAAGAAAATCCAGAATTGATGAATTTCCCCAATTTATCAATATTCTTAAGGGCGATATGGCCGTTATAGGTCCACGTCCCGAACGTCCCTTTTTTGTCAGGGAAATAGCTGAAGTGATGCCTTTTTATGAAACCAGACATATCATAAAACCGGGTCTAACGGGTTGGGCTCAGGTCAATTATTCGTATGGAGATACAATTAACGACAGTCTGATAAAGTTGCAATACGATCTGTATTACATCAAGCACAGGAGTGTTTTCCTGGACTTGAGTATTGCTTTTAAGACGATTACTACGGTGTTGTTTTATAGGGGCCAGTAGTTTTCTTCGATATTCGTTGTTCGATAGACGTTTCTTCTTTTCTCAAAGCAAACAATTTCATTCTGAATTTAAAACCTTTAAAGAGTACAGGATCACATTCCCCTCTTGAAATCGAAGATTCAACGACTCCAAAATTAAATAACAACTGGAGTTATAGGGGTTAGGGGTGTGTTCCCTGGAGTCCTAAAAACAACATTGATTCCACTTCTCAATTCCCCTCTTCAGAGGGGCTAGGGGTGTGTTCCCTCGAGTCCTAAAAACAACATTGATTCCACTTCTCAATTCCTCTCTTGAGAGGGGTTAGGGGTGTGTCCTTTTCTCAAAGCAAACAATTTTATTTTGAATTCAAAACCTCTAAAGAGTACGGAATCACATTCCCCTCTTGAAATCGAAGATTCAACGACTCCAAAATTAAATTATAACTGGAGTTATAGGGGTTAGGAATGTATTCCCTCGAATTCTAAAAACAACATCGATTCCACTTCTCAATTCCCCTCTTGAAATCGAAGATTCAA
>NZ_JBHZPZ010000016.1:0-82521 GCF_042787345.1 Flavobacterium xylosi
CAGTTGTTGATGGTGAACCGCTAATCGTTACCACATTGGCAGCCCAGTTACCTGTAACACCTGTTGGCAACCCACTAAAAGTAGTACCTGTTGCACCAGTGGTAGAATAGGTGATATTGGTAATTGCAGTATTGATACATCTTGTTTGTGCATCGGTTCCCACAGCAGATGTACGAGTTATAGTATTATTCGGTGTTACCGTAATAGTTCCTGTTGCAGTTACCGCAGGTGTTGTACAACCGCCTGTTGTAGTTACTGTATAGCTGAATGGCGAACCAACAGTTGTTGATGGTGAACCGCTAATCGTTACCACATTGGCAGCCCAGTTAGCAGTTACACCTGAAGGTACACCTGAGAAAGTTGCGCCAGTAGCACCGGTTGTTGTATACGTAATATTTGTAATAGGAGTAGAAATGCATTTGGTTTGTGCATCTGTACCAGCTGCCGATGATAAAGCAATTGTATTATTGGGTATTACAGTGAAGTCATCAACGCTTGTGCCATTACTTGATGAGGTCGTAATCTTAATTTTTCCAGTTACTGCACCATTGGGTAAAATAACGGTAATTTGGGTATCACTATTTACAGTAACAGTTGTGGCTGCTGTTCCATTAAAATCCACACTTAGAGCTCCTGACAAATTGGTTCCTGTTATTATTACCGTAGTGGCTGAATTTGAACATGCATTAGTTGGAGTAAAACTTGTTATTGTTTGCCCAAAACTATAAAGACTACTTAGAAACAATAGAATTATAAAGAAGTATTTTTTTTTCATGACACCTACGATTTAGAATCAAACAGTTAATGCTCTTATAAAATTCACATAGTTGAAACTAGATTGATTTTATAAGTAGAATAATATTTAGTGTAGGTGTACTGTTTCATTTTAAAAAAAAGGAAATTGGCTACAAACAATTTTATAGTTTAATTCTCGACATAATTTTTTTTAATATGAAATATAGATTTTGGGCTTATCTACCTTAAAGTTAAGTGTTTAAAAGTTATTGTTGTGTTTTGAAAACGTATTTTCGATTAAAGTATTTTTTCTGTCGATGAAATACTTTTTTTTAAGGAAAATTAATTTATTTTCAGACATTTTTTTTACATTGAATAAGGGCCAAAAAAAAACTGTCGTTCATGACAGTTTTTTGATTCTATAAAGGTTGGTTTGTAAAATTAAGGGATAATTATTTTTTTGCTAATATCTCCATTTGCGGTTTGAATTCTCGCAATATATACACCCGGATTTAAATTTTTTATTGGCAGCTCGATATTTTGTTGCGATTGGTCTTGAATTTCCCAAGTGGCAATTGATTGGCCATTCATATTATATAAAGTTACTTTTTGAAGATTTGTATCCATTGATTTATTATTAATCTCAAGAACATTTTTCCCTTGAAGACGCGTGATTTTTATATCATCGGATTTTGTGTTTTCTTTTTTGTCTTTTTCTCCCTTGGTTTCTTCTTTTTCTTTTTTGGTTTTTTGTTTAAAACACAATGAAAAACGATCGTTGTTTTCACCGCTTGGAATCAAAACTTCGTACTGTTTTTTTCGGATATCATTATAAGTGTCATTTTCCGAGTCATAAATAAACATTTTTTCATTTTTGTCGAAATTTTCAAGTCCATCAATCATGAATTTTACTTTTCCTTCGGTATCCGCTTTGACTCCAATAGGGTAAGAGTCATTTTTGTCAAAGTAGCCAACCCCTTGAATTACTAATTGATCCTCATCATTCAAAAAATACATGTCATTAGGAAAGTAATCAAAATTAAATCCGTCATAACCATTATCAATAGCTGAAGTTGCTTTTTCTTCCATGAATCCTAACAATACCTGACGATGATAATTATTATTGGAATTATAACCTAAACGAATTCTTTTGTAAGTATCCTTTTCTATAATGTCATTATTATTGTTCAAAATGTTCTCTTTCTTGTCTTTGACGGTTGATTTAAACATGCTATTAGAAACCCCTGTCTCATCTTCTTTATGGAAACCTCTTTGAGTATTTTTATAAGTAATAGGACCTCCTGAACCTACATTTCCGTATACAAAAAAGCTTTGTCCCACAGGAATAAATTGATTTGGAATACCTTTAGTACTAGAGCCTTGGCCACTTATAAAATCCACTCCTCCTGCTGTTGCAGGTACTCCACCGGTTAAATTTCTTTCGGCATAACCACCTTGATAATCCCGTAGAATATGGGTATCGTTTGTTGTAAACTGTTCCCAGAAATACAATGTGCCATCCATAGAAGCCAAATTGTCATTTATGAAAGCATTGGCATCCAGTGCAGAAGGATATGGATTTCCGGTTAAAAGCAGTTGATCGGCGCTAACACTATTGGAAGCAATTGTTCCATTATTTGGTTTCCCTACAAAGGTGTAGTTTTGAGTTCCTGATGACGCTCCACTTCCTTTTAGTGTAAACCCTTGCCCAACTCTGAGCGCACTTGTTTCATTTATTTGTGACCAGTTAGCATAAGCATTGGCAGAATTATCAAATTTATATATCCAGTATCTCGCTAAGCTAATAGGGGAGCCAGGCAATCCATCATAGCCACTAATCCAATTTATGTTTTGGGGTGTTGATGTAGTTCCGTCTTTCATTATACCGGCAACAGTATAATCAAGGTTGTTAGCCGTTGAATTTATAGGACTAACGGGAGAACTCCAATAATTATAATTGTATTTGTTGGATTGTCCTTGTTGGTCTCTTTCTATCGATCCAGTACTTGAAACATCTAAAACGCTTTCCATAGTTTGAATTAACTGAGATTTGCCTATTAAATCTATTTTGCCATTCAGTTTTAGATAACTGGAAACTTCAATTTTTGAATTATTTGCCGCACTTAATACGTTGCTAGTCACTACTAATCCCAAAACAGTCTTATTGAAATTAGAAGTGATATTATGTGCCGTTTTTACAATATTCCAATCTATTTTTGTTGTGCCATCTATGCCAATACTATTAGGTACATCCCAAACAGGATAATTAGTCCAAGTGGCATCTGTTTCCCAACTTCCATTAGCTACAGAGATATATGGTATTGGGGCAGTGTCTGGTTCTTGTACATAAATACCTTTCAATTTTCCATTTTTGGAGTTGCCTGATTTATCTACTAAATAACCGTTGAGGATATCACTTGTTCGATTCATTTGAAAATAACCTTCCAAATTAGTCAAACTTAATCCACTGACGTTTTTGGGTACAATTGCTCCTTTTATATTGCCACTACCGTCATTTACGATTTCCTGGTTCATCATTTGACGTATTTGATCAACTGTCAAAGAAACATTCCATATTCGCACCTCATCAATATAGCCATTAAAATAATTATAGGGAGTTGTATTGTTTTGGGCCATCGCACCCAAAATACAATCGACACTATTCAATGTTGGGTTTGTGCCTGAAGCGGTTTTTTCTAATAATCCGTCAATGTATAATTTGTAGTTAGTTCCGTCAAAAGTAACTCCTATGTGATACCATCTGTTAGTATCAATTGCATGAGTGGCGATTACAGAATTATTGTTCCAATTGAATGAAATTTTATTGTTTACTAATCTTAAATCATAACCATCAGCTGAACCCGTACTTAAGCGTTTAGAAATAATAGTTTGATTAGTACCATTAGCATCATTCGATTTTACCCAAGCTTCTACGCTAAAATTACCGTTGTTTAAATTAAAGTTATTTTTAAAGTTGATATGGTCATCAATTCCATCAAAATTCACAACATTGCATAGTGTAAAAGTGACAATCACATCATCTGTTGTGGAGCAACTGGTAGTCCATCTTAAAGTATATACCCCAAGATTAGTACTGTAAAATGTTGAACTTGGACTTGTGTTATTTGAAAAAATTTCTCCACCTCCGGCAGGCCCATTAATAATGGACCATACTCCAGTTTTTCCTGTTGATGCCCCCAATGTAACAGATTCTCCTCCACAAGAAGTTATTTGATCAGATCCAGCCATACTTGATAAGCAGGAACTTGCATCTATAGCTACTTTAATCGAGCCATCAATTGGCAAATGACAAGAGGTTGAATCATACCCCTGAAAAAAATATTTCGTAAAGGAAGATCCAGATGTAGCACCTGTGCCCGTTATGATTCCTGTTTCTAAAGAAACTTCAGGGCTACAACCCGCACTTAATATAATGGCGCAATCTGTTGTAACATTCAGGGTAAAGCTTAAATCAGCATAAACATATTCAGGATGACCAGACGTTATAGGTAATGTGCCTAAATTCCAAATAATTTTATTTGATGCTGAATCAAAATAGGGAGTATTGGTCGTGGTAAAGCCATGGTAAGTATGATATACAATAGTTGCTCCAGTACTGAAAATTGCGGTTGCCGGAATTGGGATCGCAATTATGGTGTTATTCGTAGCTTCAGAACCTTCATTAGTAATATTGAGGGAAAAATTGATTGTTTGTCCAGGCAAAGCATTTAAAATAGGAGGATTGGTAACATTATTAATAGATGTTACGCTTATTAATCCTTTCGGTTCCGGGATATAGGCATCTACTGACATGGCAAAAGCAAATATGGTATATACTTCAGAAGTGGAGCCAAATCTAAAAGTGGTAGAAGTTTGGTTGTTACCTATCACCGTATTTCCCACATTTGGGATGGTAAACATACTAAGGTCAATACCTGTATTGTTTTGTGAAATTGGATTACTCGTACCTGCAGCAGGAACCGGATAAATAGAAGAATTGAAGAAATTATTTGTTGCATTCTTTGGGTGAGATAATATTGAATAGCTTCCCGGATAACTCGAAGGATTCGCATTTAGTTTTTGCACTGCTAAATAATCTCCTGTTAAGGCTACATCTCCTTCAGCTGCCATTACTCCCAGTTTCATATTTACTTGTCCTGATCCAACAGTTGTAAATCCTGAAATAGGAATCGTTCCAAATTCGCCGCCTCCTGCAAGTTGACCATTTACAAAAGCATAACCATCAAAGAGAGTGACGGCACGACTTTTCATAGCTGGATTATCATAAATAACAATCATGCCCCAACCTCCTGAGTAGCCTGGATGTTGCGCATCAGCAGATCCATTATTCCCTTCAATCAAAGCGATATCGGCAACCATATAGGCGCCAGATCCGTGTGCTTTGACGTAAGCGGTGACATCTTGATACCCTATAAATATACCGCTATTAGATGACCCTGGAAATCTGATTTCTGAATTTGATCCATTAAGTTTTGCTGTGATTGAAGTATAAGCAGAAGAACCTGGACCTTTTAAAGAGATTACCTTTTTATCATAATTTTTTGATGGAGACAGTACGATGCCAGCAGAACTGGTAGATTGATATTGCCCTAAAGTTAAGCTTGTAGATACGTTTCGTACTAGACTTGTAATGGTAAATATTGGCCCCCAACTTGCATTTGATGTATATGGCATAGTAAATGTGGCTATTCCAACACTATTGTATGAAACGGCAACGTTAACTGCAGCACCACCATCGATACTAAGAGTGACAATAGATGCACCCGTTGTTGCATTTGTAAAGGTAAAAGCATAGCTGTGAGAATAGCCCGAAAAGGTATAAATTGGATAATAAGGAGAACTGCCTCCTCTGCTGACAGTCATCGTATAAGCAGTATTTGGACAAGTCTGGGTTGTTGATATTCTTCTATTGGCAACAAAAGTTTCATTTGCATCATCAGATTTACCGGTCCAGTAGAGTCCGGCATAAAGAATGTTAGAACAATTTTGATTGGCACCATTCTCGCCTCCATTAGAGAGTTCAAGAGTAGCCATAGACGAATTTAAAGTGTTTGAGTCGCCATCAATATCAACATATCTCATCTCATTATTCTGATTGTCAGTAGTGGCATTATAAGTTGAAAGGCTCAAGTTGGTATTACCTAACAATGTAAAATCACCCTTTACGTTATATATCTTTTGGGCTGGATTGGCTGCCGAAGTCCTTTGCATAAATGGAACCTGTGGAGATGTCAATGTCTGAGCCTCCATTTGAGTAGTTACAACAAAGAATAGTATTGAAAATAGTAAACAGTACCATTTGTAATTTATGTTTTTAAAGTATAGTTTTTTCATAATTTAATTGCGGTATATATTTTATTACAAAATGAATTAGATTAAAAAAGCAGCTGTATTGTGACTTTAAAATTATGTTTTTTGTTTTATTTAACAGTTTAAAAGCATAAATAATCGGTGAACTACATATTTTAAATTATTTAGTAAGTAAAATTTTATATAAAAAACAAAGATTGTTTTTATAAAATGTTCCTCTAGTGTACGCAATAAATAAAAAAAGCTTGATTGGAAAGGGGGTAATCTTTTTGGTTTTGGTTCCCAGAAAAACGAAAAGTATTTTTATCTGAATTGCCGGGGAATACAATCCTATTGTTCTTCAATATTGACAAAAAAGGGTATTGATTTATCCGATTTATTATAAAATATCATCCTTTTTGAATTTATTTTAAATATCTTTATACTAACTATTTAAGAAAAAAAACATGAAGACATCCGAATTATTCTCACCAAAAACAGTTGGCTCCATTGCATTGAAAAACGGAATTGTTATGGCACCAATGACAAGATGCAGAGCAATTGATAATATTCCTAACGAACTGATGGCAGAATATTATACACAACGTTCTAGTGCCGGATTGATAATAACGGAAGGAACATCGCCATCCCCTAATGGTCTTGGATATGCCCGGATTCCGGGTGTGTTTAGTGAGAAACAAGTGGAAGGATGGAAAAAAACAACAACGGCAGTCCATAAAAACGGAGGTAAAATAATAGTTCAGTTGATGCATTCCGGGAGAATCAGCCATCCGCTGAATATGCATAAAGATTTGCAGATACTAGCCCCGTCTGCTGTAAAAGCTGCAGGACAAATGTGGACCGATTTAAAAGGGTTGCAAGATTTTGTTGTTCCAAAAGAAATGACTCCACAAGAAATTTTACATGCCAGAACAGAATATGTTGCCGCGGCAGAAAATGGTTTGTTTGCTGGCTTTGACGGAGTTGAACTACATTCGGCTAATGGTTATCTTCTAGAAGAATTCCTTTCACCGATAAGTAATCTTCGAAAAGATAATTATGGAGGAAGTATTGAGAATCGTTGCCGTTTTGTGATTGAAGTTGTTGCTGCCGTTGCAAATGCCATTGGAAAAGAAAAAACAGGAATTCGTTTATCACCTTACGGGGTGGCCAGTGATATGCCTCATTATCCTGAAATTGATGCCACTTATGATTACTTGTCTAGGGAACTCAACAAATTGGACATTGCCTATATCCATCTTGTGGATCACTCGGCTATGGGAGCCCCTCCGGTTCCTTTGGAAATTAAAAAACTCATTCGAAACAATTTTAAAAACACCATTATCCTTTGTGGAGGCTATGATAAAGAAACTGCCGAAGCAGTTATTGAAAGTGGACTTACGGATTTGGTAGCTTTTGGGCGGCCATTTATTAATAATCCCGATCTTGTTGAAAGATTCAAAAATAATTGGCCCTTATCTCAGGAACTCAATATGGATTTGTTTTACACAGCGGACGAGAAAGGATATACGGATTACCCATTTTATAAAAAGGATTAAGCAATTAAGTTTATTTATATTTTTAGTAACCCATTCAAATAAAAGTGAAAGATATAAATCAATTGTTAGCTTTATTAGGCGATGAAAAAGACTTTTTGTTAAATCATGTCTGTAAAACAATCTTGAAAGATCAAATTCATTTGCCTGATAGTTCTCATATAGATTCTTATTTTTTGCAAAGTAATCGAAATGCGCAAGCGATTCGAAGCTTGACTCAATTATACCATCATGGAAGGCTTTCAGGCACGGGTTATATTTCAATTTTGCCGGTAGATCAAGGGATTGAGCATACTGCCGGAAGTTCTTTTTCTCCAAATCCCATTTATTTTGATCCTGAAAACATTGTCAAATTAGCCATTGAAGCCGGTTGTAATGCAGTAGCTTCTACTATGGGCGGATTGGCAATGTTGTGTAGAAAATATGCGCATAAAATTCCATTTGTGGTAAAAATAAATCACAACGAACTACTTACTTATCCTAATAAATACGACCAAATCATGTTTGCGAGTGTTCGCGACGCTTGGAATATGGGTGCTGTGGCTGTAGGAGCGACCGTTTATTTTGGCTCTTCCGAATCGGACAGGCAAATCATAGAAGTCGCAAAGGCTTTTGAAGAGGCACATAATTTGGGTATGGCCACTATTCTTTGGTGCTATTCCAGAAATGATGCTTTTCTAAAAGATGGTTTCGATTACAATACAGCAGCTGACATTACCGGTCAAGCCAATTATCTAGGTGTTTCCATTCAGGCGGATATTATTAAACAAAAGTTACCAACCAATAACGGTGGTTTTACGGCTGTAAAATTTTCTAAAACAAATCCGGATATGTACACTAAATTAGCCAGTGATCATCCCATAGATTTATGCCGCTATCAGGTACTGAATTGTTATTCTGGACGTATTAGTATGATTAATTCAGGAGGAGAGTCAAAAGGGGAAAGTGATTTGGCCGAAGCCATAAAAACGGCTGTGATTAACAAACGGGCAGGTGGAGCTGGGATGATTATGGGGCGAAAAGCTTTCCAGCGTCCTTTCAGCGAAGGCCTAGCCCTCATAAATGCGGTGCAGGAAATTTACTTGGCTAAAGGAATTTCTATAGCTTAATCCTTGATTTTAGATAATAATGCTAATCATGATAGTATTTTTTGTGCCGTTAGATTATTTGCGAGAGCAAATACCTATAGTTATTAATTAAGTTTAAAATTCGGCAGAGTGCCTTCAATGTCATTAAGTTAACCCATTGGGTGCAATTATTTAAAAATAACAAAAGTTGTTATTTTGTCATTCCGACAGAGGAGGAAGGAATCACATGATAAATTCACAAAATGCGATTTTTCGTTCCTCGAAATGATAAAATCAATAAGTATTAACTATAAAATTTGTAATTTTTAATAATTAAATCTAATTACACCCAGCGGGTTAAGTTAAGAAAAACAGATAAAATGATTGCTGATTTCTGATTAACAATTTTTAATTTCAGATGTGATAGATTCCGTAAAATTGATAATATCATATTTACCAACACCAAATTAGAAATCTGCAATCGTTAATCTTCAATCTAAAATCTCTTAATGTTAATGACCTTACGCGCGCGCAGGCGAGGAAGATTAATTTTTAATAATACAATCTAAAATCGAGTAGTTTACAAAGAGCATAATGTTTTTGATGTAATTCTTCTACAATTTCGACAACATTATCTTGTTCTTCAAATAAGCTAAAGAACGCTTTGTCTAGGGCACTGCTGGTCAATTTATGAAATGTTGCTCCATAACCTGAAACGGCACGTGCTCCAGTAATGTCTAAAAAATATTGGGCCTCTTCCTGGCTTAAGTCTAATACCTTTGCATTGGCAAAATGCAAAATTTTCCCTGTCATTTTTCCTTCAAAGAGCTCGGCTATTTCTTCTAAGCTATAGTAATAGTCATTGATGCATATGTTGTTTCCTTCTCCTGGCATGACTAAGTAGATTATTTCATAGTCCTTAAAATTATGGTCCTCGTAAAGCAATGCATTTAAACTTTCTTCTAATCCTTCAATAGTATCGCATGTTTTATAAATGCTGGCAATACCTTTCTCAAGGGCCAATTGCTCTAAGTTTTTAACCACTTCGGTAGTGGTGGCAGTTTCTATATCGGAAACGGCTTCGAGGCAGAAAATAAATGAATCAGAATCCATGAAATTTAGTTTATGTAGATGATCTGTTTTTATTTGGTAAGTACAATATAGTACTCTTCATCGTCCTCAAAAAAAGCATTGAAGTCAAAATCATTTTCACTATCGAAGTCTTGCTCGCTTGGCGGAATAGCCCCTGGAGGATTGAATAATCCCCAATCGTCCCAGATATGATTATTGGTGTCAAAACGGGCTACCCATTCTATAAACAATAGCCTAAAATCGTTTAACTCTTTGCGAATGAGTTGGATGTATTCTAATTCTTTATAGTTTTTATGCATTCGCAAACTGCCTACCTGCACATACAAATGCATGGCATGTTCTCTAATTATTGCCGCTTTTTGCATGCGGATGCTGTACAAATCGCCACCTTCTGCACCAGCAATTTTCGCAGAAATAATCATGGCATCCTCACGCATAAAGTGTTTTGTGTCTTGTATGTAGGCATCCTCTTCAGGAAGCGAAGCTACTAAGCTTTCTACTAATTGATAAATCAATTCTGCTTTTTGGAAAAGTGGTAGGTTGCGGGTTTCGTCTAAGCGGGACATTTATTTATTTATTAGGGTTTTATACTCTTATTTGTACTTTCTTGCATTGTCCGGTTTTTAAATCTGAGAAAGCGGGATTTATTAGGTTTGTGGACACGGATTTTATAACTGATATCAAAATTACTCAAGAATGAAATTCCTTGTTAGCTTTTAACAATAAATAGTTATTAACTTTTGTTGAAGAAATGGTGTTGGAAATATGAGAATTTGGAGCAAAACATCACTCCTTTACGTCACTACTAGGGTTGAGGTCTGCGGAATATTTCAAATTTTAAACAAAAAAATACTATTAAACAATTGATGTTAGGGTTTTTGCTTTGGTAGCGAGACCGAGATTCTAACTCGGGACCTCAGGGTTATGAATTTGATATTTTCACCAAATAAACACCGAGTTATATACTGTTACAGAGCTTGAAAATTAAGTAATCGTGTACGGATTCGTGCACGGTTAATATTAAAATTTTAAGCTGAATTAATGAAAATTTATAAAGGTTAAAGAACTTATTTTAATATTTTTTTTATTTTCAAAATTTTTGAGATTTGAATCGTTAAACCTGAATTTATGCTAAAATTTAATTAATAGTATTTTCTTTAATTTCTGAAACTTCTCTTTTTAATTCTAATAGAATTTCTTTTAAACTTTCAATTTCGGTTAGTGGCTGTTTGTTATCATTTCGTCCAATATTACATTGGAATTCCCAGATTTCTAAAATTTCAGAAAACTTTACTTCATAATTAGGATAAAACCTATTATCAGATTCCAAAACCAAAGCGTTTTTTTTGTTTTTATTCAAACGCTTATAAACCATACCATGATTTTTAGTAATTAGAATATAGGTTTTACCATCTTGTACCTGTCCAATATTTTCAACGTAGCGTCCCACAATTATTGAACCTTCCTCATGTGGTGGCATCGAATCACCTTCAACAGGAAACCCACGGTGTTTACCTGATCCTAAAAAAGGTAATGAAATTTGTTGTAAACTCTCAATATATTCTGGATCAGCATATCCACTCAAATAACCCGCCTTAACTTTTTGAGTTACAATTTCAATACTATTATCTCCATTGGGCTCAATTTGAATAGGTAAAATAATTCGATTGTTTTCTAAATTAATTAAATCTTGAAAATCTATTTTACGAATGTCCACAGACAGTAATAAATCAATACTGATATGAAAATGATAGGCAATTTTTTTCAATATTTCATACGGTGCCTCAGAGGTACCATCCTCGTATTTTACATACCGTCCTCTGGTAATTTGCAAATGCTCGGCTAATTTTTCCTGAGAAATTTTACTCTTAACTCTTAAAGCTCTGATATTGTCTGAAAATAAGGACATAACTATTTTGTTATAATTTATAACAACAAAGATAGGCAAAAAAGTTAGTATCTGTGCTAATTTTGTAGCCTACAAAATAAAGAAAATGACAAGGGCTATTGTACATCTCGATATGAATACATTTTTTGTATCCTGCGAAAGAATTACTAACTCTCAATTGGAAGGTATACCTCTGATTATTGGTGGTGGTGATCGTGGCGTTGTAGCTTCTTGTTCCTATGAAGCACGTCGTTTTGGTGTGCGTTCTGCGATGCCTATCAATATGGCACTTAAACTTTGTCCACAAGCTAAAGTGATGAAGGGGGATATGGAATTATATTCCAAGTATTCTCATACGATAACTGAAATTATTCAGGAAAAAGCACCTGTTGTGGAAAAAGCCAGTATCGATGAGTTTTATCTTGACATTACTGGTATGGATAAATTTTATGGTAGTTACAAATGGACTAGCGAACTGGCCAAAAGTATAACAAAAGAAACCGGATTACCTTTAACTTTTGCTTTGTCAGTTAACAAAACAGTTTCAAAAATTGGTACGGGAGAAGGAAAACAGAAAATGAATCTTGAAATACCGGAGCACATGGTAAAGTCCTTTTTAAATCCTTTATCGATACAAAAAATCCCTATGGTTGGTGATGTTACTTTTCGACTTTTATCAAGAATAGGCATACGGACCATACAAACCCTCTCTGAAATGCCTGTAGAAGTACTTCAACAAATGATTGGGAAAAACGGTATTGATATTTGGAAAAAAGCCAATGGTGTTGATACTAATCCGGTAGAACCGTACTCGGAGCGAAAATCAATTTCTACGGAACATACATTTTCTCAAGATACTATTGATTTAGCCAAATTAAAATCGATACTGATGGGAATGGTCGAAAAACTCGCTTTTCAATTGCGATCAGAACAGTGGTTGACTTCCACAATTGTAGTTAAAATTCGGTATGCCAACTTCGACACGGAAACCAAACAGTGTAAAATAGCCTACACCTCTGCGGATCATATACTCACTACAAATGTTATTGAGCTATTTGATAAATTGTATCAGAGACGCATGAGACTGCGTTTGATTGGAATTCGTTTTAGTGGGCTTGTGAGGGGTACTTACCAGATTAATCTTTTTGAAGATACGGAGGAAATGTTATCCCTTTATGCTGCCATGGATAAAATTAAATCTCGTTATGGTTTTGATGCGGTCATGCGTTGTGCGGGAGCATCATTTAAACCCAATAACAAAGATGAAATTTTAAAACGAAAAGTATAAAAACCTAAATAAAAAGTGCCTCATGTATCTCAACTGTCATTCTTTTCATTCCTTGCGTTACGGCACTATTCCACTTGTAGACCTGATTAGTCAAGCCGTAACTTGTGGTGTAAAAGCGATGGCATTAACCGATATCAATACTGTAACTGGAATTTATGATTTTATAAAAGGCTGTGATGCTGAAGGAATCAAACCTTTGGTAGGTATCGAATTTCGTGCTGAAAATGCAATGCGGTACATAGGCTTAGCTAAAAATGCAGATGGACTAGCAGAAATGAATCGGTTTCTTACTACTTATAATTTCAGTGAAGAATCATTGCCTATTCACGCTCCAGAATTCGATTCCGTTTTTATTATTTATACTGTAGAAAATGCACCTGAAACTCTTCGTGACAATGAATTTATTGGTATTCGTCCAGAGGAAGTTTCCAAACTTTTTTCTTTAGAACTTAAAAGTAAAATAAACAAAATGGTGGTGTTGCAACCCGTAACTTTTAGAACCAAAAAAGAATTTAATCTTCATAAAATATTAAGAGCAATAGATTCAAATGTTCTTTTATCAAAACTAACGGATGCGGATTATTGTAAAACTTCTGAAGTTTTTCAACCTTTAGAGTCTCTTTTATCATTCTATGCTGAATATCCCGAAATTATTCACAACACGGAACAATTAATCAATCAATGTAATTTTTTATTTGATTTTAAAACACCAAAAAACAAAAAATTTTATACCAATAATCGCCAGAGTGATATCGCTTTATTAACCTCATTGGCTCAACAAGGACTTCTATGGCGATATGGAAAAAATAACATTCAGGCAAAAGCACGCATTGCGAAGGAACTTAAAGTTATTGATCAGTTAGAATTTAGCGGATACTTTTTGATAACCTGGGATATTATTCGGTATAGTAACAGCAGGGGCTTTATGCATATTGGTCGAGGTAGTGGTGCAAACAGTATAATTGCTTATTGTCTTGGAATTACGGATATATGCCCATTGGAACTTGATTTATACTTCGAGCGTTTCTTAAACGTAAACAGAAAAAGTCCACCTGATTTCGATATTGATTGGAGTTGGAAAGAACGTGATGTTATTTTGGAATATATCTTCAATCGGTATGGGAAAGATCATGTCGCTTTTTGTGGGACAAATGTCGAATTTAAATACCGATCTATTTTTAGGGAAGTTGGAAAAGTATTCGGACTTCCGAAAGAAGAATTAGACTTGCTGGCAAAAAATCCCATGAAACTTCATGAAAAGAATAGTATTGTGACATTTGTTCAAAATTACGGCATGATGTTAGAAAAATATCCCAATCAACGGAGTATGCATTCTTGTGGTATTTTGATTTCTGAAGAACCCATAACGAATTACACACCACTGGAAATGCCACCCAAAGGTTTTCCAATTGTCCTTTTTGATATGCATGTAGCAGAAGATATTGGTTTTGAAAAATTCGATATTTTAAGTCAAAGGGGTATAGGTCACATTGATGATAGTGTCAAACTTATTGAGAAAAATAAAGGGATTCGGGTAAATATCAGAGATACTTCGATATCTAAAAACGAAAAAGTAGCCAATAGTCATTTATCGCAGGGAAACACTATTGGCTGTTTTTATATTGAAAGTCCTGCAATGAGAGGATTGTTGCGAAGACTCAAATGCGATAATTATAAAACTTTGGTTGCTGCTTCTTCCATTATTCGTCCCGGTGTGGCAAAATCGGGAATGATGAAGGAATATATTTTTCGCCATAACAATCCCACCCAGTTTGAATACTTTCATGACGTTTTTAAAGAGCAGTTAGGTGAAACGTATGGCATTATGGTGTATCAGGAAGATGTCATCAAAATAGCATTGCATTATGGTGGATTACCAGCAGCCGACGGAGATATATTGAGACGTGCTATGTCCGGAAAAGGACGATCACTGGAAGCACTGAAAAAAGTAAAAGATGATTTTTTTATTTCATGTGCTCAAAACGGTCACCCTGCTGCATTGAGCGAAGAAATTTATCGTCAAATAGAATCCTTTGCAGGGTATTCTTTTTGTAAAGCACACTCTGCATCTTATGCAGTAGAAAGTTATCAAAGTTTATATTTGAAAGTATATCATCCCATAGAATTTATGGTTGCAGTAATCAACAATCAAGGCGGATTTTACAGAACAGAGGTTTATGTTCATGAAGCCAGAATGGCTGGTGCTACGATCCATAATCCATGTGTTAATAAAAGCAATTATGAAACCAATGTATATGGAACGGATGTGTATCTTGGTTTCATGCATGTACTTAGTTTGGATAGTAAAATGGCTTTGTTTATTGAATCAGATCGAGAGAAAAATGGAGACTTTTTATCTTTAGAAGATTTCATTAATCGCATTCCAATGGGTTTAGAAAGTATTAAAATATTGATTTTCATAGGAGCATTTAGTTTTACAGGAAAAAATAAAAACCAACTATTAGTCACCGCAAGTTTGTTGCTTAACAACTTAAAACCTGAGAATAAGAATCTGATGTTGCTGCAAGAGCCGGTAAAGGAGTTTAAACTTCCCAATTTAGAACGTTCTATTTATGAAGATGCTTTTGATGAAATTGAACTATTAAGCTTTCCGGTTTCGTGTACAGTTTTTGACTTACTTCAAACGAAATATCGAGGGGATGTAATGGCCAAAAATTTACTAATTCATCGCAAAAAACAAGTTAAGATGTTGGCTTATCTTATTTCAAGAAAACAAGTTCCCACAAAACGAGGGACTATGTATTTCGGTACATGGATTGATAATCAAGGCACATATTTTGATACAGTACATTTTCCAGATAATCTGCTTCAATATCCTTTTCTGGGTGGAGGATGTTATCTGTTACTGGGGGTAGTAGAAGTTGATTATCATTTTCCAACAATTACAATACTAAAAATGGCTAAAATGCCCTTTGTTCCTGATCCTCGTTACATGGACACCAAGGATCAATATAAAACACAACAACAAATTAAGGAAGATGTCAGTAGCACTCAGAGAGCACCTTATCCACAAGAACATGAAATTAATCTACCTAGACACAGAATGAGTCTGTAAAGTGCAAAAGCGAAAGAGATTTATTTAAAAATAAACAACAATGAAAAAGATGGAATATGCCATAGTAGATATCGAAACCACTGGTGGAAATGCTCGTGGAAGTCGAATTACTGAAATTGCAATAGTCATACATAATGGTGAGGAAGTTATTGAACGATACGAAACCCTTGTTAATCCACAAAAAGACATTCCTTTGCCCATATTTGCATTAACAGGCATTAATAATGAGTTAGTAAAAGATGCGCCTATTTTTGATGATATTTCAGAGAGAGTACTTCAGTTGCTGACTGATCGTGTCTTTGTAGCGCACAATGTTAATTTCGATTACTCCTTTGTTCACCATCAATTAAATGAAGCGGGGTTTAAATGGACGGCAAAAAAATTATGTACCGTTCGAGCTACAAGAAAAATTATTCCGGGTATTGCGTCTTATAGTCTGGGAAGATTATGTAAATCATTGGATATTCCGCTAGAGAATAGACATCGTGCTGGAGGTGATGCAGATGCAACTGCTATATTGTTTTCTAGATTATTAGCATGTGATCAAGAGGGTATAATTGATAAAATGATCAAAAAAACGGCACAAGATCAACGTTTGCCCCCGAATTTGCCCCCGGATGATTTTCTTAAATTACCTGAAAAATCAGGTGTATATTATTTTTATAATGCAGTGAAAACGGTTATTTATGTTGGAAAAGCGATTAATATTAAAAAGCGAGTAGCCTCTCATTTCACGGGCAATAATATAAGTTCACAAAGACAAAATTTTTTACGCGAGATTCACAGTATTTCATTTGAAATTTGTGCTACTGAATTAATGGCACTAGTATTGGAATGTACAGAAATCAAAAAACTAAGGCCAGCATACAATCGTGCACTCAAACGCTTTGAGCCTAAATATGGTCTTTACCAATATGAAGCAAGAAATGGATATAAATATTTAGCAATTGGAAAACTAACTAAGTTTCAATCTTCTATTGAACATTTCAGTCAAAAACATGAAGGTATAAATGTATTACAGAGTTTGGCGCAACAGTTTGACTTGGATTCTAGATTTTGTCACTATTGCACGACAGAAAATAAAACAAATATACAGGCATGTGATTTTGTTAATTTGCCTGATGTAGAAATTCATAATGAAAAAGTCGAAAATGCGATCAAATCTTTACTGAGTAGCAGGACCAGTTTTGCCATTATTGATAAAGGTAGAACTACAGATGAACGCAGTTGCATTTGGGTAGAAAATGGCCACTTTTACGGGATGGGGTACATTACTTCTGATATTGCAATCACCGATCCTTCAGAAATAAAGGATTATGTTACACTTTACAAAAGCAATCAATATATTATGGGGTTAATTTACAAATATGTAGATAATAATCCCCGGAAGATTTTTACAATTCAAAAACAATATGACGAGTAGATTAAATAGGATTTTTTAGATTTTTAAATTTGATAGTTTGGAAATTAAAATATTTGGCTAAAGTTCAAATTATTAAAATGAAAAATTATATTTCATTTATACTTTTCTGTTTGATGTTTATTAAAATTTGTATCACGATTTATGAAATTCCTCACTCCCGTTCCTCACTCCATTCCTCACTTGAGTGCTTTAAAGTCTATATTTTCAAAATACAATCCCAATAAAAAACCATTAAACAACTGGATTTTAATGGTTTGTGTGTATCGAGACCGAGATTTGAACTCGGGACCTCAGGGTTATGAAAATTAAAATTATTCTTTTTTAATTATATATGTGTATGATTACTAGTTATTTAAATTTTTATGAATTCTGATATTTACTTTTTATTGGTGTTTTTCTCACTCCACTATATTAATATTTAGATACTATAACATATAAAATTTCGATACAGCTAACAGCCTAGTGTTTGCATATGATAAGGTACTGTCCAATATAGGATGATATAATTAGATTGGTTGATGCCACAGAACCCAATTGAGATTAATTTTTTTTGAATATTACATATCGTGTCCCTCCATAGGATTGGTTCCTTTACGGAATTTGTATTCGCTATTTATTGCATAAGCACCCGTAATGACCACTTTTTTGGCAGGATCTATTTCTGATTTAATTTCTATCATGCCATTGGTTTCCATTCCCGTTTCTACCATAACGTTTTCAAATACGCCATGTCTTTTTTCAATCCATATATAAGAGGCGTTTTCTTCTCTTATAACAGCATCCGTTGGAAGGAATAATCCTTTCACATTAGGTTGTGTTAATTTTGCCATTGCCTGCATACCGGGTTTTAACAGTAAGTTTGGATTTGGGACTTCCATACGGATTAAAAGCAATCTGCTATCTGGGTTTATTTCCGGGTTAATAAATGAAACTGTGGCATTTATTGTTTTATCGGGATAATCCGTAAATGAAATTTTTGCATTTTGTCCAATTTTTAAGCTTTTTGCATAGTTTACATTCACTTGTGCTTCAAGCCAGAGAGTATTTAAATCCGCTAATTTAAGTATTGCCAACCCTTCCATGATATAGCTGCCTTCTGTGGCTATTATTTCCGTAACATACCCACTGGATGTGCTGTAGAAAGTAGTGTAGGGAGAAATTTCATTGCTCTTTTTTATACTTTCAATTTGGGTGTTGGACAAACCAAAGAACAATAGTTTCTGTTTGGCTGCATTTAGCATCGTTTTAGCATTTTTTCCAAAATCTCCTGGCATTGCAAGCTGTTTATAGGCTGTGAAATAATCTTGCTTGGCTATCGCAATATCTTCGCTGTATAATTGATAAACCGCTACGTTTTTACTAATATAATCCCCTGTGGTTTTGAAATACAGCTTTTCGATACGTCCCATCGCCCGGGAGGATATGGTTTTAATTTTTTCCTGGTTGATCGTTAAAACACCCGTATAGGTTTCTTCTAAACTATTTCCTGATTCTGTTATCGTTTGCATAGTGATGTTACCCAATTTTATTTGCTGGTCACTCAATGCTATTTCGTTAGCTGCTGATTCATCGTTTTTTACTGGTGTTAAGGTCATGTGACAAATAGGACATTTTCCCGGTTTGCTTTCCCTTATCTGCGGATCCATAGCGCAAGTATAGTAAACACTTTCTTTTGCAGGATGTTTGCTACGGTCTTCTTTGTTTTTAGTATTACAAGCCATTACTATTGTAAATAGTATAAATAAGATACTAATGTTTTTTAATGCTTTCATGTTTTAGTCTGTTTTAATAAAACTTTCGCTGTCAATTAAATATTGTGCATTTTTAGCAATTGTATCTTCAACCGAAATACCGTCTATTATCTGGATAAAATCATTGATCTCCATTCCTGTTTTTATCTCTTTTGCTTTAAAACCATTATCCATTTTTATGAAAACTATTTTTTTATTTCCAATGGTTACCAAAGCTTCTTTTTCCAGCCAAATCCCTTTTGTCGGATTTGTTTTCACCACGCCTTGTAATCGTAAACCAATGGGTAACTTTAGCGAACTGTTATTTAAATAAACTCTAATTCTATTGGTTCTGTCCGTTTGGTTGAATTGTGTTTCAATAAAATTTACTTTAGCCCTTATAGGTTCATTTTCGTTAAATTCTGACGAAATAAGGATAGGCTGGTTTATTTTAATTAAACTGTTATACCCTTGTAAGACATTAAAAACACCCCAAACTTTATCGGTATTTACTAATTTAAAAACGACTTCATTTTTTTTAATGTAATCTCCTTCTTTAATGGTTAAAGCTTCAGTAGTTATATTAGAGTTTTGCATGCTGCCCTCTTTACTTTGGGTCATGCTTTCCGTTCCCTGAATAATTCCGGAAGCGGGACTGTATATCGAAATTACCGGATTTGCTTTTTTGGCGGAAGCCAATGCATTTATTTGATTAAGCGTCATTCCGTAGAGCAGTAATTTTTGCTTTGATGCTTTAATGATTGATTGATTCTCTTTATCATTGGTGATTAAATAGATGAAGTTTTGCTGTTCGGTGAGTAATTCAGGACTGTATATGTCAAAAAGTTTTTGCCCTTTAGTTACCTTTTGGTATTTATAATTGACATACATTCTTTCTATTCTGCCACTCATTCTTGCCGCAATATTTACGGAGGAATTGGGGTCGTATGCTACAATTCCAGGCAAATTTATTTCGCTGTTTATAATGGTATCTTTTGGTGTGATGGTTTTATAATTACCCACTATAAAGTTATCGGTACGCTTTAAAAGATTCTCGATTGAAGTACTTTTCGAGCTTTGTTTTTTTACTAAAGTCATTCCGCAAATAGGGCAGTTTCCTGGTTTGTCCCGAATGATTTGTGGGTGCATCGAACAAGTATATAGTTCTTTTTGATGCTGATTGTTTATGGGTTCATTTGACCTTATTGCGAAGTAATAGATTGCAAATCCAATAATGGAAATCACTATAACGATTAAACTATATTTTAAGTACCGATTCATAGTTATTTGGTTTCCAGTTGTTTTTCAATTTCTACTTGTGTATTCAGAATGGCTTGCAATTTATCTAAACTATCCATTTGCGCCATGTTGAATGCTTCCCAAGCGTCAAGAACAACGAATAAATCTCCGGTGTTGTTTTGCCATGCTATAATGCTGGTATCGTAGTTTCTTCTTAATGCTGGAATGATTTTTTTTTCAGTAATGTCATACTGTTTTTTTAAGTTTGACAGTTCTATATTCATCCCTGAAATCATCCCTGAAGCTTCATTCAGAATCATCTGTTTTTGAAAGTTCAGACTTTCGTTTTTTATTTGAAAACTATTGATGTTGGCTTTATTCATTTTCGCTGACCATGGTGCAAAAGGAATATTAACCATAAGCATCAATGTAAATTGGTTTGGGTCTTCACCAAAAGCAAACATGTGGTCGTACTTGACACCAAACTCAGGTAATAATTTTGTCTTTTCGGCTTTTATTTTCAATTGATTTAAATAAATTGTTTTTTCAATAGCCTTAACATCGCTTCGATTTTGAGAAAGTGCTGTGGAGTCTGATTTTACGATGTCATAATCATTTAATTTATAAATAGGATCTATTTCAAAAGCGGTGTTTTTATCTCTTGCCATCAACGTATTGAGCATAATTCGTTTTTGAGCGATGTCATTTTGTAACATTACTATCATATTCTCTAATATGCTGTATTGCGATTTTGCTTTATAATACGTTGGCAGTTTATCCATATTGTACTGGTATCGTATTTCCATACTTTTAATCATATATTCTAAAAGCAATAAATTATCCTTTGCAATTTTTACTTTTTTATTTAATATCAGCCATTGATAATAATTCGTTTTTGCAATAGCATTTAATTGATTACTGGTGTAATTTTTGTTTTCGGCTTCGACCGAAGACATCGTATTCATATAATTAAAATCGGCTTTTAGTTTGGAAGCATTCGGAATCATTTGTGTAACACCAATCATGTAATTCCCCATCCCGGGGCTCATTTCATCTGCCTTCCACATTTGGGTATTGTAAGGGGTCATAAAAAATCCCGTACTGACTTGTGGTGCCATCCAACTTTTGGCTCCTTTTGCCGCTGCATCCATACTCTGTATATCGGCATCATACATTTTCAATTGTGGATTATTTGTTTTGATATTGGTCAAAACTTCATCCAACGAAAGTGTTTGTGCCTTAACAGTACTACAGCTTAAAATCAAACCTAAAACGAAATAATATTGACTCTTTATCTTCATTTCAACTATCTTTTATTTATTGTTTTTTTTCGAATTAATCCTCAAACTCCTTTACTATTAGTTTACCGTGTTTTTTTAATTCGTATTCTCTAACTAAGGCATACAATACAGGCAATACAATCAGCACAAACAAAGTTGAGGTTATTAGTCCAAAAACAAATGGAATTGTAATTGGTTTCATTACATCACTACCCGTTCCTGTGGCTAATAAAACAGGCATTAAGCCAATAATATCAACCATAACGGTCATCAGCTTTGGTCTTAACCTTAAAGCAGCACCCTCATAAATGGCATCTTCGATATCCTGTTTTGTCATTGATTTATTCTCGGCAGTAATCTTACTTACCTTTTTATGTATTGAATTATTCATGTAAACCAGCATTAATATCCCTGTTTCTACTGCAACTCCAAATAGGGCAATAAAACCAACGGCAACGGCAACCGAAAAATTAACGTCGAAGAAATACAGCGAGTAAGCTCCACCAACCAAGGCAACGGGAATGGCTGAAAGAACTATCAGTACTTCCCTGAAAGTATGGAATGTAAAATAAAGGATAGCCATAATGATGAGTAACACAAAGGGAATAATCATTTTCAATCGCTCCTGCGCCCTTACTTGGTTTTCATATTGACCGCTCCAACTTAAAAAATACCCCTTTGGCAATTTTTTAATCGCTCCTTCGAGTTTCTTTTTGGCATCATTTACAGTACTTCCTAAATCCCTTTCGCGAACATTAAACAGCAGCGTTCCTCTTAACATCGCATTTTCTGAACTTATCATGGGAGGCCCTTCGGTAATACTGATATCAGCAACGGCAGAAAGCGGTATGGAACCATATTCCATGGTTTGTAATGGCAAAATTTTCAACTTATTGATTTCATCACGGGCATCCTGAGCAAAACGCACATTGACAGAAAACCGCTGGCGGCCTTCGATTGTAGTGGTAACATTCATTCCTCCAATGGCTGTTTCGATAAACATGTTTACATCATCTACGGAAAGACCATATCTGCCAATCTCTTCTTTATTTATTTTTATGTCAATGTACTTTCCTCCTACGATGGGATCCACATACAAATCTTTTATACCATCTAATCCTTCCAATTCTTTTTTAAATTGTTGAGCCAACTTATTGATCGTGTCAATGTTTTGTCCATATAATTTAATCCCCACATCTGTTCTGATTCCTGTTGACAACATGTTAATCCGATTGATAATGGGTTGTGTCCAACCGTTTATAACTCCCGGAATTTGTAGTTTTGAGTTTAACTCGTTAATGATATCATCTTTGGAAAAACCCTCTCTCCATTCCGATCGTGGTTTCAATAGTACGATGCTTTCAATCATATTCATCGGTGCGTTATCTGTGGCTGTGTTTGCCCTTCCGGCTTTTCCAAGAACATTTTGAACTTCAGGTACTGTCATAATCAATTTATCCTGTACTTGCATGATTCGTTTTATTTCGGAATTGGAAACATCGGGTAGGGTAACAGGCATAAAAAGCAGTGATCCTTCATCTAACGGTGGCATAAATTCAGTTCCAAGACTGAGTACCAGAGGAATGCTCCCCAATACTAATGCCATACTTAATGCGAGAGTTGTTCTTTTCCATTTCAAACACCAACGGATTATCGGGTTATACATCCAAAGGAAAAAACGGGATACCGGATGTTTACTTTCAGGGCGCACATCTCCCTTTAGAAACATGGTCATCAGCACCGGAACAAGAAATACAACTACGAAGGCAGAGCCAATCATAGCAAAGGTTTTGGTCCATACTAAAGGTGAAAATAGTTTATTTTCCTGCCCTGTAAGGAATAGTATAGGACTGAATGATACCAATGTAATCAGAATGGAATTAAACACGGCTTTCCCGATCAGCTTAGATGATGCTTCAATTTTCTTTTCTCTTTCTTCGTTTGATAACATTTGGTTTGTTTTATCTTTAAAAAAATTAATCTTCTTCTCCACTTATTGATTTCATAGCGTTTTCCACCATCACAATTCCGGCATCCACTAAATCACCAACGGCAAGAGCAACTCCTGCAAGGGACATTATATTTGAGGTGATGTCAAACCAACTCATCATAATAAATGAAATAAGAACAGATATTGGAATTGTAATTACGACTATCAATGCACTTCTTACATGAAGCAGAAAGATGAACAGAACGATGGCAACCACTATAATTTCTCCTATTACCGCTTCCTTCAATGTGCTTATGGTCGCATCGATGAGGTTGGCGCGGTCATAAGCCGTTTTAAATTTCACTCCGGGAGGCAAGCCTTTTTCGATATCCGGTAATTTTTCCTTAATTCTTCCTATTACATCTTTTGCATTTTCTCCATAACGCATCACGACAATTCCTCCTACTTTTTCTCCTTCACCATTCTCATCAATAATGCCAAGCCTCAGTTCTCCTCCCATTTGAACAGTAGCAACATCTTTTATTCTAACAGGAACTGAGTTAATGGTTTTAAGCGGAATATTTTCAATTTCTTTTATGTTTTTGATATACCCAGATCCTTTAATGATATATCCAATATCTGATTGCTCAAATTTTCTCCCGCCCACATCATTATTGTTTGCTTTAATTTTTCCAGCAACCTCCATTAATGGAATGTTATGATAACGCAGTTTATTAGGGTCAACTACCACTTGGTATTGTCGTTGAAAACCTCCAAAAGAAGCTACTTCACTAACGCCATCAACAGTCTGTAAAGCAAAACGAACATACCAATCCTGCAAAGCACGAAGTTCTCCTAAATCATAACCGGGAGCATCTAAAGTATACCAATAAACATGACCCAATCCTGTTCCGTCCGGACCAAGTGTAGGTATGATTCCTTCGGGCAAAAGTCGTTGGGCATAATTTAATCGTTCTAAAACTCTTGTTCTTGCCCAATAAATATCCGTATCATCATCAAAAATCACGAAAACAAAACTCATTCCGAACATACTGTTGGCACGTATGTTTTTTACTTTAGGAATACCTTGTAAATTACTTACCAAAGGATAGGTAATCTGATCTTCGATGATTTGCGGATTGCGTCCCATCCATTCTGTGAAAATGATGACTTGATTCTCTGACAAATCGGGGATAGCGTCAACTGGCGTGTTTTTTACTGCATAAATGCCGTAAGCCGTAACTGCTGCTGCAATGAGCAAAACGATAATGCGGTTTTTAAGTGCCCAGGTTATGAAGTAATTTATCATTATTATTTTCTTTTAGTCTAAATTTTACACTTGAAACAAGTTTTGTTATTTACATTGATCATTAAATATTTTTCAAAATAAAATCTACCCGATCTTCTGCCGGAAGTACTGGAACATGTACAACGGGAAAAGGCAAGGATTCGTAAACGGCTGTTATCAGGGCATGAATTTTCTTTTGTGCTTCTGCATTTTCAGTCCTGGCATAATCATTTTTTAAAGGAAGGGAATCCATTATAAAAACTTTTTTATATGAAACATTTCTTAATGCATCCGTTAGTTTGTCATCTATGGAAAGATTTAAAAAACGATAGTAGGCCAGTGCATCAGGAATTGCCCGGTCAAGAAAAACAAGGACGTGTGGAGCAATTTCATTCTCCTGCTCGATTTGCATGTCTAAAACGCCTAATTGAAATTCCCGTTGGTTTTTTCTAACCTCTTCAATAGTTTTTCCTTTTAGCCGTTGTGTGTCAATAAAATGTCGGGCATGCTCCATGGTTGTAATATAACCTCGTTCTCGAAGTATATTGACAGTGGTAGTCTTCCCAGAACTTGGTCCGCCTGTTATGACGTACCAATTGGTTTGTCTTGAATGATTGTTGATGATTACTTTTTCCATTTAAATACTGTAATTATCGCGTCTATTACTTAATGTTGTTTTCTTTATTTCTCTGTAACTCCATCCATGTCTAAATTCCACCCAATCCATCTACAATTCCAAAAGATAAAAAATGCCAATGCGCTTTGCCTGTTACAATCAAGAAAACGACTACCAGTGGGGCGAATAATCTTGTATGCATAGTGTACCGCGCAAAATCAATATTTCCTTTAAGGCGGATCGCAAATAGTAGTATAGTTAACATATCAAAACATAACCGAGTAAGTGAAGCCACGGTTCTTTAGAGATAGGTAAACCTACTATAGGTAACACAATATCTGCTAAAAACAACAGAGCAGTTCCCATGAATAAGGAATATAAACCAAAAACGGAAATGCTTTTATTTACGCTGTTCATTGTTGTGCAATATTTAATTTCTTACCAATCTGAATTATTATTAATGAAACAATACCTGCTCCAATTGAAATAAGCCAATCATAGATAGACATCTCATAAAGCGATAACACTTTTCTCATTGGTTCAATCATATACATACTAATTAAAATGGTTATCGAAAGAGCAATCGCACCCCATACATATTTGCTTCTGAGTACTTCTGATTTGAAAAAGGAAGAACTGCTACTCATATTCAGTACATGAAGAAGCTGTGAAAAGATTAGCGTAAAAAATAAAATATTATTACAAAGTTCCGGGTTCCATGTTTCCGTTTTATGAACCGTATAATGACTAAAAAAAACTGCACCTATACTACCAGCTCCAATAACAATTGAATAAAAGAAAATAGTAATCCATCTTTTTCTATCAATAATAGGTTCGTCAATGCTCCTTGGTGGTTTCTGCATTATATCCGGGCTGCCTTCCGTTACTCCCAAAGCAAGGGCAGGTAAAACATCTGTTATAAGATTTATAAAAAGAATCTGAATAGGTAATAATTGAAAATGAAGGCTAAATACTGATGCAGATGCTATCACTAATAACTCGCTTAAGTTACAGGAGAGAAGAAAAATCACAAACTTTCGTATGTTCTCAAAAATAACACGCCCTTGTCTAATAGCTATTACAATAGATGAAAAAGAATCGTCCTTTAGCACCATGTCTGCCACCTCTTGAGAAACCTGCGTTCCTCTTAACCCCATTGCAATACCGATATCGGCTTTTTTCAATGCCGGAGCGTCGTTTACTCCATCACCTGTCATCCCCACAATGTTTTTTCTTTCTTGTAAAACAGCAACAAGGTCCAGTTTTTGTTTAGGGCTTACTCTTGCAAAAACTTTTGTATCCAACCAATTTGATTTTTCCGGTACCGTCAAATGTTCGTAATCGGTCATTTCTTTTCCTACCATTGCCTTAAAGTTATCCTTACTAGCAATGCCAAGTTCAAGAGCAATATTTTTAGCAGTGGCTGGATGATCCCCAGTTATCATTATTACATTGATCCCTGCTGTTTTACATTCCTCGATTGCATCAAATACTTCTTCTCTTGGCGGGTCAATCATTCCAAACAATCCAACAAACACAAGGTTTACAGCCATCTCATTGTCTGAAGACGTTGGATTATATGCACCAGCAATTACCTTTAATCCTGAATTAGCAAGGTCTTCGGCTTTTCGCATCCAAAGCTCTTTTTTATCATCATTCAGTTCGATTATACCTTCCGCTTCTAAAATACGATTACAACGCATTAGCAACTCTTCTGTAGCTCCTTTAGCATAAGAAGTAAGTTCCTTTTCAGACTGATGAAGCGTAGCCATTATTCTGGTTTCGGAAGAAAAAGGTTCTTCTTTTATTTTAGGAAATTGAATTCGATAATCCTGAATATTAAAATTATTTTTCAAAGCAAATTTTAGCAACCCGATTTCAAGAGGGTCTCCAATTTCTTTAACAGCACCATTGTTGTTTTGCAACTCTGCTGTATTGCATAAAACGGCTATTCGATTAATAATTTCTAAAGCTTCTGCATTATCAGCAGGGGTAATAATTGTATTGACTTCTATTTTATTTTGCGTAAGTGTACCTGTTTTATCAGTACATATTACATTGGTTCCACCAAGTGTTTCAACAGCCGAAAGTTTTTTTACAATCACGTTGTATTTTGCCATTTTCATCATTCCCTGTGCCAATGCCATTGTAGCTACTATTGGCAATCCTTCGGGTATAGCCGCAACAGCAAGCGCAATGGAAGTTTGAAGCATTTCAAGTAGCTTTTGCCCGTTCAGAAGCCCTATAATAAAGATTACGATTACTAATGCTATTGTTATCCAAATCAATTTTTTGCTAAAATCTTCCAGTTTCTTTTCTAAGGGTGTAGCAGCTTGTTCTGCTGTTTGTACCATTTGTGCAATTTTTCCAAGTTCGGTATCCATTCCGGTTTCCGTAACTACCATATAGCCGTTGCCTTTTGTAGCATAAGTTCCCTTATAGAGCGTGTTATTTCGTTCAGTCGGAGTGGTGTCTGTTTCCAACTTTTCTATTTGTTTTTCAACAGGAACAGATTCGCCTGTTAATGCCGATTCGTCAATCTGCATTTGTGAGGCATTAAAAATTCTACCATCCGCAGGAATCATATCTCCGGCTTCAATATAAACCACATCACCCGGAACAATACCTTCGGCATTTATTTCTTCCAATTTTTTATTCCTCAACACTTTGGCGGGAACGGCAGATAATTTTTTTAGTGTATTCATGGAACGCCTTGCCTGGAACTCCATGTAAAATCCAATAAGCGCATTAATCAGTATCACCGCAAGGATAGCAATACCATCCACCCATTCTCCAAAATAAAAAGATAAGCCAGCAGCAAAAACAAGTAACCACACAATTGGACTTTTAAGTTGATCTAGAAAAATAAGCCTAAGGCTCTTGTTCTTTTTCTCTTCAATTGTATTGGTTCCATATTCTTTCAAGCGTTTCTCCACTTCAGATGAAGATAATCCGCTTTCACCATCAGACTGCAAAGCAGCAATCACCGCTTCGGGTTCTGTTGAATATGGAATACTATTTAGTTTAATGCTGCCCATTGTCTATTAATTGATTACAAAGCTGACGGCCTCAAACGGATAACCTGATGGTCCTAATTCCATTAATGATAATACTATTATTCTTTTCATTTTTTTGATTTTAAATTGATTTACTAATTCTAATTTTATTTATCTAATTCTTTAAGCTTTGCTTTCATTTGTTCAATTTCTGCCTGTTGGCTGGTAATAATATTTTTAATTAATTCCTTAATTTCAGGGTCGGTAACCGATGACTCTTTTCCCATTAATATTGCTGCAGCATGGTGTGGTATCATTGATTTTAAAAATTCTTTATCCCCAACTGCCGTCTGTTGCCTAATACCTGCAAAAAATAGAATCAAAGCAATGAAACCAATCACAAGCAGTGAAATATTTAATTTCTTATTTCCATACATGCTACCCATTACTAGAAGTTCAATTATGAGCATCGGCATGGTCATCAGTCCAGCCATGTAAAATTGGTTTATATTGGGTATTACATTGGCAAAAACATCTACCATTGAATACATTAGTATGTACATCGTTATAAATGATAACACTATCATAATCGCTAATTTCTTGTACATAGCCAAACTTAATTCTTTTGAATGCTCTTCTGTTGTGTGTTTCATTTCCATATTTTTTTTTTAAATTAATTATTTTTTCAATAGTAACTCCAACTCTAAAATTTGTTTTTTTAATGCTTCTGCACTTTTCATTTTTTTTAATTCAGCTATAGATAAAGCTTTTTTTGCTGCTTCAATGGCATTAGGATAGTCTTTTAGGTCCGTTGCTATTTTTTGTCTTAAATTAGGATAGTAAAAATTCTTTGGATCTAATTTCTCAGCTTCTAAAAGCCAAACTATTGCTTGCTTGGAATCTCTGTTGGTGCTGTAATAATAGTTTGCTGCTTGAAATAATAAATTGGCATCAAGGTTTTTTTCTTTAATAATGTTTTTATCTATTACTGCTAAAATAGTTTCATCTGCTTTGCTTTTTAATGGAATTTTCACCATCGAATTTTCCCATATTATTTTTAGAAATCCCTCTCCTTTGCTGTTAATGTCATTTATTTCGATTGTAAATGTTTCATAAAAATTGGGTATGCTTTCTACTGGAACTGTAAAACGAAAAATATCTTTTTTGGCATCGTATCCCGTTTCTCCATGTAATGTAGTATCTGTATTTACAATTACTGTCCACTCCTTTTTTGAAGGTATTGTGAATATTGAGTAACTACCCATTTTTAAAGTAGTATTTCCAAACACAATATCTTCATTGGTAGTTATTGTAGTACAATCACTAGCGCCAGTTCGCCAGAGCTTTTCAAAAGGGACTACTTCACCAAATATTTTTCTGCCTCTTGCTAGTGGTCTGCTGTAAGAAACTTTGATCATTGTGCTGCCTAATTCTTGTTCAAATGATGCGGATGGACTTGCAGAAGTTAGTTTTATTTGAACTTTTTCTTGTGCCGAAATTACTAAAGCTTGTAAAATAAAGAAATGTATTAGAATTACTTTTTTCATGGTTTTTGATTTTAAATTGATTTTACTGTTTTTTATTATTTTAAATTATTTTTTTATTTTCCTCCAAATTTTTCTAATAGTAGGCGATGAGATATACCAAAGTAAAAAACCACTTAAAACGGTTATCAACCCCAATAATGAAAAGACTCTTAAAACAATATTATTCATATTGTCTCTACCCTCATAATCCATAGTATGGGTCATCCATAAAAAATCAAACCATCTCCAATCGCGATGTCTAATCGTTTGAAAAGCACCATCATTTGTCGAAATATAGACCTTTAAATTATTCGGTTCCTGATAGGATATAACGTAGGCTGGCAGTAAATGCTCTCTATATTCATGATGTTTCCCTACTTCTTTAATGAGTTGAACTTTTTTTACTGTTATATCTGAAACAATATTTCTTTTTGCAATTACCAATGCTTCTTCTTTAGAGATACCCTTTTTTAATTTTCCCGTCTTGGCATTATAAAGCATCTTCCCATTAACCCAATAAAAAGGGTTCTTATTAATCTCCCTTAATTCTATGGATTGGATTGCTAGTAAAGGATGGAGTAGGGAAGGGCTTATTAAACCCGAAAACGACTCAGCAATAATTCCTTTTTTATGAAATTGCATGCCATGAATGTCATCAATATTGGACCAACTAAAATACAGACCACTAATGGTCCACATTAAGAACTGAAGACCTAAAAATATTCCTAAATATCGGTGAGACTTTCTAATCCATTTTGCTTTTTTTCCTTTAATCATTTAGTTTATCTATTACATTAAATAGTATTAACAACATTTATCTCCTGCTTGTATAGGTGGACATTTTACAGTTCCATAGCTACAAAAAACGCAACAATCTCCTTGTTTGGGTTTTAAAACTGTTTTACAATTACTACATTCATAGAAGAATTGGCAAGCATCAGTAGGCATTATCTCGTCTTTTTTATATCCGCAATTTGGGCAAGTTAAGGTTGATTTTAGTTCGACTGGCTTCCCGTTGTAGATTACACAAGTATTGCAGGTATCATCCAATTTATTTCTATAATAATTTACTCCGGTTGCTATCAATACCCCAAACATACCTGTGTAAATAAAATAAGGGTTGCCCCTAAAATAGTATCCATAATAAATTAATATGACCGATGGTATGGTGATCAATAAAGGATAAACGCTACGATGTTTTCGATATGAAATGAATAGTCCGATGACTGAAATCATGATCATGACAAGAAAAATCCACATTGTCCATCCGCCAAACAGCTCAAAACTACCCAATCCTAATGTTGCGGCTCCGAATGCAAAAAGAGGAAAGCAGCACGGTGAAAATATGGCTGTTGTAAAGAGACCGATTGTCCCTAATTTGTCTATGTTATTTGTTAGTTTCATTTTTAAATTGATTTTGCGATTTTTTCATAATGGAATAATCTGAACCAAATTTGCAAATCGCATCGCATTGGTTTCGCAATTCTGAAAACAGTATGTATTTGATGTTCATTTTTGAATTTTTAATAACGGGTCTATTCAATTGTTGTATCACATCTTTTTCGCGAATGTCCGGAAAGATGATGTAATATACCTCTTCCCCATCGAAAATACTAAAATATAAATCAGAAAGGTGTAAAATACCTGAATAAATACTGGTGCTTTTTTCTACTTCAAATGCACCGATGATATTGTTTGTTCCTTTTTGAAACCAAAGTACATCAATGAGTTTAATCGTGTTTTGGGTGTCTTTATCTTTTGGCAATTCAGGAAATTTACTAATTGATATAAACGAAAAACTTTGACCATTGAATACTTTGCTTTTGTCATTACTGGCCGGAGTAACATCATAACCTAATGAAACTGGATATGCAAATAAAAACCGCAGTATTAGTTAAGCAACTTTTATAGTTTCCGAATTTATAATGTCAGTTCAACTTTTTATACTTTATCATGCTATGGTTATTTTTTTTTCAAGATAAACGCTTTGCACAGTATGCAATAGGTCAACACCTTCTTTAAAAGGGCGTTGAAATGCTTTTCTACCTAGAATCAAACCAGAACCACCTGCACGCTTATTGATCACTGCGGTCGTGATGGCTTCAACCAAATCAGACTCGCCATTAGATCCACCACCCGAATTGATTAACCCGATTTTGCCCATATAGCAATTAGCCACTTGTAATCTGCACAAGTCAATAGGGTGGTCAGTGGTGAGTGTTTTGTACATTGCATCGTCATATTTAGCAAAACCGATATTTTTAAAACCAAAATTATTTGTTGGTAACTTTTGTTTGATAATATCAGCCTGAATGGTTTCTCCCAAATGGTTTGCTTGCCCTGTAAGATCAGCAGCAGCGTGATAATCAACTTTATCTTTATTGAATCCATCATTACGCAGATAGCACCATAAGATAGTTGCCATTCCTAAATTATGTGCTTCTTCAAAAGCTTCAGCTATTTCGCTGAGTTGTCTGTTGCTTTCTTCTGAACCAAAATAGATTGTAGCACCTACGGCAACAGCTCCCATATCCCAAGCGGCTTTAACTTTACCAAACAATGTTTGGTCATATTTGGTTGGGTACGTAAGAAGTTCATTGTGATTCAACTTTACAATAAACGGTATTTTGTGAGCATATTTTCTAGCATTCAGTCCTAAAACTCCAAATGTTGAAGCTACACCATTGCAGCCAGCTTCGATCGCCAATTTTATAATATTTTCTGGATCAAAATATTCCGGATTTTTATAGAAAGAAAAAGCAGCGCTATGCTCAACACCTTGATCTATAGGAAGAATACTCAAGTAGCCTGTGCCGGAAAGATTACCGTGCTTGTACAATTGGGATAGACTCCGCAATACTTGTGGGTTTCTGTTGCTGTTTAAAAAAACCTCATCAAGGCTCAGTTTGCTTGGGGTTTGCAATTCATCTTTAGTAATTTTTTCACAAACGTAATCCAAATAGAAGGATGATTTATCACCTAAAATTTCTGTTATATTTTTATTTGTTTTCATCTCAAAAGCATTTAATTGATTCCTAAACTTTTATTAGTTTTAGAGATAGATTTTTGACTATCGGTTTCAATTCCAGTTAGTGCTCGTATAGCATCAATCGTTTCTGGGATTACGATGGCTTGATTGTCTACCACGTAGGCATAGAAAAGTTCATCTCCAACCACTTTCAGCATGTCTTCCCAAAGGGCAACTTCATACATATCTCCCCAAGGTCTGCCCATATCCAAAAACATTTCTTTGATGGTGTTATTGGAAACCAAACCTTGGTCATATTGAATTAGTTTGATGCGGCTTGATGTTTTAAAAGCATTTAGCACTTCTTCTTTTGTGGTCTGCTTTTTTAATTTTACATTCCAGTAGTGCAAATGGCTTAAAGTTTCTGGCACTTTTACAGCCGAAGTAATGACATTCAAGTCGGGATCGACACTTTGTGCATCAGGTCCTTGATGACTTGGAATTTCTCTTTCAGGTACCATTGTGTTCATAATACCTCCTAAATGACTTTCCCAAGGGTCGGTTGCTCTTCTTAACAATGTTCCTCGTGCATAATCCAATAAATCCGCTCTTTTCAATGCGCCAAGTGTTCTTAAGATGGAAGTTGTATTGCAAGAAACTACTCGTGTTGCATTTAGGTTTAAAGCTGATTCATAATTGGTTTCTGCATTAAATGAATGCCCAGTAGTTTCGTGTTTTTCGCCACCCTCAACAATAAATTTAATCCCTTGCTTCTTATATATTTCAACATTCTTTGCCGCTATGTTCTTTGGCGTACAATCGACCACGAGATCCACTTTGTCTAATAAATCCTGTAAGTTACCTTGTACCGAAATGCCTGAAGACTTCATTTGTTTTTCGGCTTCGTTGGTTGCCGCATAGATATTATATTCTTTTCTAATGGCATTTTGTATGCGCCAATCACTTATTACATCACAAACTCCAACTAGATTCATATCGTCTTGTATGTTAATGGCATCGGCCACTCTTTTGCCGATGACACCGTATCCTATAACTGCTATATTTTTCATGTTTAATTGTTTAAAATATTTGTATTAGTTTACTCTTTTTTTTATTTTAAATCAGACAGGAAACCTATTTAATAATGTATTATTTTGAACACTATAAAATACTCCAAAACAAGCTCTTACAAGCCAATCTAAAATAAATGATTGAATAATACAAAAGAAATCCTCTAATATCGAAACGTCTATTCTTATAATATTGGTGGTGTTTAGGCATTATAAGAGGCTGTTGAAAAAGACAATATTGCCTTCTTTTCCCGCTGTTGACATTACTATCATGTAACCTAAATAAATCAGTGCTCCTGTAAGCCCGAAGGCAAAACCAAGTTGTTTTGCGTTTATTTGATTTTAAATTAATTTTCAGAATTTAAAATCTTTTTAAATTCTTCATATTCTTCTTTGGTGATTTCCCCATTGGCGAAGCATTTTTTAAGAATATCCAGAGGGGAATCTTTTTTTGATCTCTGCCCCGGAATATTCCATGGTGTTACAAAAATCCAAAAAAGAAATAAAACCCTTATAATCCACTATATAAGATGCATTCCTACAAAATTTCCGTCGTAATAATGCATAATTTTTAGTTTTAAATTAATTTTAAATATTGAATAATATTCATCTGGTACTAGTTTTATTAAAATCCACTATCATAACCAACATTTTTCCCTTACCAACTATTGTATAAACCGTAGTTGGGTTTGGAAAAAGTTGTCGCAATAACATCAATAGTAAGCAATGCTTTTCGGTTTTAGTGCGACATGTCAAGGTTTGCCACGATCTCTAAACCAGGTTCCGATTCGGCCAATAATTGTACCTAAAATTCCTATGATAATCATTGTTACGCCTAGGAGATGATGCCAGCCACCCATCTTACTGAATAATAATATTGTTCCACTTACCACAAATGCCGCCAAAGCAATGGCACCTGCAAGTTGTTTTATATTACTGCTTAAGCCAACTGCCAGTTTTTCCAATGTAGGAGCCTGAACCCGACCCAGATTACCTTCGGCGATACGCCGGAGTATTCGTCTTGTATCGCCAGGTGCATCCATTATCAGGCGTTCCATTTCACGGGCAAGTTTGATTGTCTTATCCTTAATCTGGTGGGGTGAAAAGTGCTGCTTAGTGAGACGTAAGATCTCTTCACGAAAAGATTTCATATAGTTATGTTCGGGGGCAAGCTGGCGTATTAATGATTCCAGGATGATGAAAGTACGGGTGAGTAGAACAAACTCGGGAGGATTGTGAACCCCGTTCCGAGTTCCGGCACTCATCAGCGAATCGAAGGCATCGCCGATTGAAACAGCTTCCATGTCACCACTGTGCATATCATATAGCACTGCCTTCATATCCACTAAAAGCGCTTCATGGTTTACTTCTTCATTGGCCGCTGCCATTTCGAGGTAGGCTTCAGTTGCTGCCTTCGCATCCCCTTTAACTACTGCTTCCAGCAGGAGTATTAATGATTCACGCATGGCTTCATCAAGCTCACCTGTGTTTCCAAAATCGAGCAGGGAAAGCCGTCCATCGGGCAAAACAAAAACATTACCCGGATGTGGGTCAGCGTGAAAACTTCCTTCTTCGAAGATGGATTGCAGTGTCAGTTTAATTAAGGTGTTCATTAAATCGGGCATCGCTTCGGGGTGCTTCTTAGCGTAGTGGTCTATGCGTTTGCCTTCAGAAAAATCCATTGTGAGAACGGTTCTTCCCGAACATTCTTTCACAACATCCGGAATCCAGAGCTCAGGAATATTTGCCAGTGATTTTTTAAAGAGCATCATAGAACGGGCTTCCCGATTGAAATCGGTTTCCCGGTTCAGCGTGATGGCAAATTCCTTCACTACAACAGGCAGGTCGAATGCACGAAGCTTTGGAAAGAGTTTCTCTCCCAGCGATACCAGGTAAGTAAGCGCCGCAATATCCGTTGAAATTATTTCTTTAAGGCCTGGTCGTTGCACCTTCACTGCTACTTTCAGTCCGTCGTGCATAGTTGCTTCATGTACCTGGGCGATGGTGGCGGCGGCTATCGGCTTTTCGCCAAACGATGAAAACAACTTCGTTAATAAGCTGCCGAGTTCGGTTTTTACTGTTGACTTTACCACGCTAATGCTCATAGCCGGCAAGTCATCATGCAGCAGTTCCAACTCTTTGATATAATCAGCCGGAAGCAGATCTCGCCGCATAGCAAGCACTTGTCCGAATTTGATAAAGACCAGTCCCAGTTCCTCAAAAGTTTCCCGTACTTCTTTTGGCGGTGGTAAATTCCTCTTGCCTATCAAGCTTCGCAGAAACTTATGCCGGGCCAGCACACGCATGATTTGCATTAGTCGTGGCGCTGCTTTCCGTATACTAATTTTTTCTGTTTCTTTTATCATTGCTTGTCTTCTATTGTAAAACATTGGTGTTAAATAAACTGCTCTATTTGTAAATGCATTTTAATTTTACTAAATACTAACTATATATTAAAGGTGAATTTTAACTTGTATAAATCCTACCTTATTTAAAAATTTCTATCGCTGCCTAATTTTCTAATCTTGAAACTATAATTTTTATTTGTTTTCTTCCGTTTTCTCAGGAACAGGCTCTGTTAGTTTCATCCCACATTTTGAGCATTTGTCATTCAGTTTTCCTTGCACTTCCGGGTGCATTGGACAAGCATACATTTTTTCTTGATTTTCCATTGTTTTAGTTTTGTCGTTCATCATTGTGTTGTCATTATCCATCATAGTACTGTCATTGCCCATCTCATGGGAATCATCTGTTGTTGTTTCTTTGGCTTTTTGGTTACAGGAAACCAATACGAATGCCATCGCAATGGCGGAAAGGATTATATTTTTCATTATGTATATGTTAAGAATTTTCGTAATTATTATAATTAATGTTTGTGGTTTTCTTCCATTTTTTGCTCATTCATTTCTTTCATATCCATTCCACATTTAGAACATTTACCCGGCTTATCGGAAGTTGTACCATCCATAGAACAAACATATTTTGTCACAATATAGCTGCGAGCTTGACTTCCCTTTACAGCGTGGTCGTATTTTCTCTCTGTAGTTTTTATCATTTCCATGCCACATTTAGAACATTTTCCAGGTTTGTCGGAAGATATGCCATCCATTGAACAAACATATTTTGTAACAATTGTACTCTTGGGTTGACTTCCTTTTGTAGCGTGGGTATCAACTTTCTCGGTGGTTTTCACCAATTTCATTCCACATTTAGAACATTTCCCGGGTTCGTCAGTAGTTGTGCCGTCCATTGGACAAACATATTTAGTCACAATTAGACTCATAGGTTGACTTCCTTTTGTAGCATGGGTATCAATTTTTTCAGTAGTTTTTACCATTTCCATTCCGCATTTGGCACATTTTCCGGGATCTGAACTTACCTCATTTGGATGCATAGGGCAAGTGTAAGTTACTTTTTGAGCTTCCTTTTTTGGAGGTTGTGGGAGCTCTTGAGCTTTCGCCAACGAATTTACTGCTAAGAATGCGCTTAGTACGATAATTAATGTTTTCATTTTTTCATTTTTTAAAATTTAACTTGATTATATCTGCTACTTTGTTACAATTCATAAAATAGAGAATTACAATAATGATTTTTAATTGTTTTTGTTAGATCAACCTACGTTTGTAAATGGTTAATATTGATTTGTTGGTATTTTAGTATTTCTAATCCGTGGATTGGCGATTGCTACTTAAAACAATATAGTATTGCTATCAATGTTTTTGCAATTTATTTGATATCCACTTTATTATTTTTTTAATAAGTCTTTGCCAATGTTCTGTTTGAATAACTCTAAATAAAAAAACTAAATTATAGTAATTAAACTATGATTTAATAATTGTAATCAGCGAGAAAAATAAATAATCTCAAGGTGAAATCGCTCTCAATTTGACATAATTATGGCTGTCATAATTGGAATTTAGCTTATTTTTGGTATAATCCAAATAGAATAGAAACCAGAAGAAACGATGGTTTCCGATTTATGAAATTTTAGTTTTTTGGTAGAATAACTGAAATTGTTATTTTTGAAATCAATATCAAAAGTATTGATTATATTAAACTGAAGAATCGAAACAGCTGTGCAGGAAAAATGCATACATTTGCCGCGACATTCTTTTTTGCAATTATCGCTTTTATCGCAACAAGATTTTTTTTCTGTTTTGGAGGTAATTTCTTTTTTGCAGCAGTTTTTTTCAGTTTTAATTTTATTTCTTCCGCACGCAAAGCCATTATTTGGCATCAATAAAATGCCAAGGGTGATGATTAATATTATCTTAATTTTTTTCATTCGTACTCTACAAATATTCATATAAAGTTAGCGAAATTATATTAAAAATCTTCACAAAACATTTAAAAAAATCTTTCAGCAATACTTTGGTTTGATTTCCTGTTCTGTGGTGGTTTACATTTGCGATATTAGGTATATTTGTATTTTTGTTTTCTGTGCCCGTTTAGTAATAACCGAAATATAGTGGTCAATTCGAGCGTTTTTTTACTTTATGATTATCCCCTCTTTATGCATTTCAAGCAATTCGATTTGTTCTCTGCTACTTTCGGCACAAAGTATTAAAACTATTGGTGTATTCTCTCCTTCTTGTTTTTCTTATTTGTCTGACCATTTGAGATATAATTCCATTTGACCTGTGTGTTTGGCTTGCAATTCCCCTAATTTTAATTCTATGGGCTACTAATTGTTTCAGTTTTTCTATGGTAAAAAAGCAAATCTAAATTGAAATCTTCGATATCTATAATCATCCGTTTTTGGCGTTTTACAAACAAAAAAACCTTTGCCTAGTTCGAGAATGAATTTTTCTAAATCGCATAATATTGTCTGTTCCAAATCTTTTTCTAAAAAAGTATTTTGCAAATCTAAAACATAAGGTTTTTGAAAGTACTTACAGGTATTTTATCTGAATTAGCAGTTTGTGCATCTGCTATTCCTGTTCGTTCAAATGCTTTTAAAGTTCTTAATTCTCTTTTTCCTAATGGTTCATTAAAAGCTTTTTAAGCATAAAACATTTTTGCATCATGATTTTTTAAAGGAAAAAGAATAAGAAAATGGGACCAACTTAAATGTCAGGAACGACATTTTCAAATTCAGAAAAATGTTTGGCGACTTGTAATGCAAATTCCAGTGATAATGACCACCAAATTCCAATTTGAATTGACCAAAGATGCAAAAGTGGATTACTTTAAAAGTGTAGTATTTTTTTCTTTAGATGCAATAAAAACACTTCAAAATCGTATTACATTTTTCCTTAGAAAAAAAATAGTAATAATATACCTGAGGTTTGGTATCGTATTATTTACATTATGAGGGTTATAGCATGCTGTTTTTTTAAATTTCTCACTCAAATTTCTCACTCAGTGAGAAATTTATTTAAACAAAAAACCCTAACATATTGATGTTAGGGTTTTTGCTTTGGTAGCGAGACCGAGATTTGAACTCGGGACCTCAGGGTTATGAATCCTGCGCTCTAACCGACTGAGCTATCTCGCCATGATTGAGGGTGGATAACCATCCCTGAATGCGGGTGCAAATATAAAAATAATAATACAGCTTGCAAGTGTTTTTTAAATAAAAAAAAATATTTTTAAAAATGCTTTTTTTTCGGATTTATATTCTATATATTTCAGAAAAATTAAATGTAGCTCATGGATCAAAAAGTACGTTACGAAATCGAGTTCCCCATAAATTCATCTCCTCAATTGTTATATCAATATATATCGACTCCATCCGGTTTATCGGAATGGTTTGCTGATAATGTAAATTCTCGTGGTGAATTTTTTACTTTTATTTGGAATGACTCCGAAGAAAAAGCCAGACTTGCCTCTAAAAAGTCGGGTGAGAAGGTAAAATTTAAATGGATAGATGAAAATAATAAAGATACCGAATACTTTTTTGAGTTGCACATCTTGGTTGATGAGTTGACAAAAGATGTTTCCCTGATGGTGGTTGACTTTGCAGATAAAGACGAAGTTGATGAAGCTACACAACTTTGGGAAAATCAAATTTCAGATTTGAAACATCTCATCGGATCTGTATAGTTTAATCCTATTTTATGACTTATATTTGCCCTAAACAAAATTTAGGGCTTTTTTATGATTAATTTTAATGGAACTATAGTGTCTCAAGACGCTAATATATTGACACAAAATCGCGCCTTTTTATATGGCGATGCTGTTTTTGAAACGGTTAAAATAATAAACAATAAAATTCTATTTTTAGAAGATCATTATTTTAGATTAATGTCCTCTATGCGGGTGATTCGAATGGAAATACCCATGAATTTCACGATGGAATATTTTGAAGAACAGATTCTATCGCTGATAAAAATTAATGAATTATCTCATTCATCTCGCGCTAGGATAACCATTTATAGAAATGATGGTGGTTATTATTTGCCGAAGAATAATAATGTTTCCTTTTTGATTCATGCAGTACCATTAGAAAGTACTTTTTATTCTATTGAACAAGGGGATTATGAAGTGGATCTTTACAAAGATTTTTATGTAACGAAGCAATTGCTCTCTTCGATAAAAACAACCAATAAAATCATCAATATTACAGGAAGTATTTATGCTAATGAAAATGGCTTGGATAATTGTGTTTTATTGAATGACAGTAAAAATGTCGTTGAAGCATTACAAGGGAATATTTTTATGCTAATTGGAAATAGACTAATTACTCCGCCAGTTTCAGAAGGTTGTTTGAATGGTGTTATGCGAAAACAAATTTTGGGATTGGCAAAAAAAATGGATCACTTAGAAGTGGTTGAAGAGGCAATTTCTCCATTTGACCTTCAGAAAGCAGATGAATTGTTTATAACAAATGTAATAAAGGGTATACAGCCTATTACAAAATACCGCAAGAAGACTTTTACTACCAGAGTGGCAAGTGAATTAGTGCAAATGCTTAATGAAATGATAAGCGTAAATTAATTCAAATAAGGGTTTTCAGGGGCATTTGACCATATAAGGTATTCACCACCTAATTCTTTTATTTGTTCCTGCCAGAAATGAGTTGCGGATTTTCCGATGATTTTATTTTCGTAATTGTTTTCAGTAATAATCCATGAATTTTCTAACATTTCGTTTTCTAATTGGTTTTCATCCCAACCGGTATAACCAAGGAAAAAACGGATGTTATCTTTATTGATTTTTCCGTCGTTGATTAGTGCTTTGGTAGATTCAAAATCACCTCCCCAATAGATCCCATTTGATATCTCAATACTGTTTGGGATTAAATTAGGAATATTGTGTATAAAATACAGATTATCTTGTTCTACCGGACCTCCATTATAAATTTTAAACCGTGCGCATATTTCTGGAATCAAATCATTTATGGTATATTTCAATGGCTTATTTATAATAAAACCAACAGATCCTTCTTTATTATGATCTGCTAATAAGATTACGGATCTATTGAATGATAGATCGCCCACTATAGAAGGCTCTGCAATAAGTAGATGTCCTTTTCTTAACTTTTCTGAGATCATGACGCTATTTTTTGTTACTTAAATTTAAGAATAAATTTGTCAAAACACCAAATAAAGTCGTTAAAGTGCATAAAAAAACCTTCCTGTGGAAGGTTTTATTATATTGGAAAACTTAAACTAGTTTACTGCTCCTTCTAATTCTGCACCAGCTTTAAATTTCACAACATTTTTAGCAGCGATTTGAATCGTATTTCCTGTTTGAGGATTTCTACCGTCTCTAGCAGCTCTAGCTGAAACTGACCAAGATCCGAAACCTACTAAAGATACTCTTCCACCTTTTTTCAAAGTACCGCCTACATTTCCTAAAAATGACTCTAAAGCTAATTTTGCAGCAGCTTTTGTAATTCCTGCATCAGCAGCCATAGCATCGATTAATTCTGATTTGTTCATAATGAATAGTTATTAATTGTTGGTTAAAAAAAATTGTTAATACACAAATTTAGTAGGAAATACGTTCCTTGCAAGTGTTTTCTCTATTTTTAGCTCGTTTTGTTGATAACTTATTTTTTTTGTTCATAAAGCACTATTTTAAGTGCTAAAATCATCGATAAACTCCCATTTTACTGAGGTTAATAGGCTTTTGCATTTTCAGTAAAAGAGATTCCGTTCAGTAATTCGGCCGTCGTCATCCTTTTTTTTCCAGGAAATTGTAAATTTAATACTTGAATAAATCCATTTGCTACCGCAATTTTCATTTCTTTTTTGGTACAAATCAATTGACCTATTGCATAGGAATGACCTTCCGAAATAACTTTTGCATCATAAATTTTCAAATTCCACTCTTCATTTTTGTCTCCAAAGAAACACCAGGCTGCCGGATAAGGACTCAGTCCTCGTATTAAATTATTTATTTCCGCAGCTGGTTTTGTCCAATCTATTTTGCAGTTTTCTTTATTCAGTTTGTATGCCGTTTTTATGTCTGCATTTTCAGCTTGAATAACAGCACACACATTTCCTTCTTCTATAAGTTTCAAAGTATCATTAACTGTTTTACTGCCTAAGTCCATTAATCGATCGTGTAGTTGTCCTGCATTTTCGGTTTCTCTAATTTCGATTTCTGAACTTAGAATCATAGCTCCCGTGTCAATTTTATCATCGATAAAAAAGGTAGTCACACCCGTTTTAGTTTCTCCATTTATGATTGCCCAATTTATGGGTGCGGCACCACGATAATTAGGAAGGAGGGAAGCGTGGAGATTGAATGTACCCAGTGAAGGCATTTCCCAAACTACTTTTGGCAGCATTCTAAAAGCAACCACAATCTGTAAATTAGCATCTAGGGATTTTAATTTGGATAAAAAAGTTTCGTCTTTTAGATTTGTAGGTTGTAATAAAGTAAGGTTGTTTGCTAATGCAAATTCTTTTACTGCTGAATATTTCAATTTTTGTCCACGACCGGCCGGTTTGTCCGCAGCGGTAATGACGCCAACAACCTCATAGTTGTTTTTGATTATGGTGTCCAGAATTCCTACTGCAAATTCAGGTGTTCCCATGAAAACAATTCGTAATTTTTCCATTATGATTTTAAAGTATATTTATTGTTTGGTTTTACAAGTATTGCATTATTTTCCAGTAAATGTTGCAATACAAAGATAACTTCGTCCGGACTATTTTTAGTTTTGTTTTGAATGTCTCTGGAGTTTAAATCTTCGGCTTGCAATAAAGTTATTATTTCTTTTGAAAGTGAAATGACATCTGGTTTTCGTTGTTTCTTGGTGATGCAATACGAACAAATACCACAATTGGTATTGGCTTTTTCCCCAAAATAATTCAAAATTAATTTGCTCTTGCAAACTTTTTTCTCACTGATATAGCCAACTACGGCTTTGAGTTGTTCCTTTTTTAATTGATTTTGATTTTCTAAATATTTAGAAACTCTACTGATGGTTCGTTCATCTTCCCGAACTTCATTGAAAATTAATGTGGCATCATTATTTTTCGAATAATATTCAATAATGTCTTTCTCTTTCAATTTTTTTAAAACGGCATGTATTTCTGCGGCTGCATGATGCGATTTTTTGGCAATCAGTTCTAAATTAAAAGCAGTTTGCATCTCATAAATTCCCGGATACGTTCGCAATATTGCCAAGATAATTTCCTCATCATTTGGATTCAAACTCATATACCGAATTACTTCTTTTGAAGGAATTAAAAATTGCATGGTGATTTTTTCGGAAAATTCCTGAGACAGCGTAATTATGCCTTGTCTGTCCAGAAATTGCATAGCATTGTATGTTTTTAATATAGGAAAACCATATTTTAAACAAAAATGATTCAAATTGAAAGTGAATTGTTCGTTGATTCCTTCTCCGTAAGCGATTTGAAAATAATTGCAAAGCTTGACATACATTTGATTCAGAAACTTTTTGTCGGGGAGGATGTTTATAAACTGGCTCTCCGTTTGAAGGATATCGGAAGGACTTGTCAATAAAACAGCATATGCTTTTTCACCATTTCTTCCTGCACGACCGGCTTCCTGATAATAATTTTCCAAATTCTCCGGTAGTTGAATGTGAATTACCGTTTTTACATTGGCTTTATCAATTCCCATTCCAAAGGCATTCGTGGCAATAATTACCTGTACGTCTTCATTCATCCACAACTGCATGTTCTTATCTTTTTCTTTGGACGAAAGTCCGCCGTGATAATAAGTTGCTTTAAAACCTAAAGACTGAAGTTGCGCGGAAACATCTAAACACGATTTCCTATTTCGAACATAGATGATTGAAGGCTGTGGATTTTTCTTCAGTATTTGTTCGATTCTGAAAAGTTTATCTTCTACATCAAAAACCATATAGGCGATATTTTCCCGTGCAAATGATTTTTCGAAAATTTGTGGTTCATGCAATCCTAATTCGTTGATGATATCTTCCTTTACTTTCGGCGTTGCCGTTGCGGTCAAAGCCAAGAAAGGTATTTTTGGAAAATGTGTTTTTAGGGAGGAAATTTTTAAAAAGGCAGGACGAAAATCGTGTCCCCATTGCGAAACACAATGTGCTTCATCTATGGTAATTAAGTTTATGGGAAGGTTTTTTATTCTTTCCAATATCCAGTCTGATTGAAGTCGTTCTGGTGATAAATAAAGGAATTTATAATTTCCGAATTGGCAGTTATCCAGCAGGTCAATCATTTCCTCAGATCGAATACCCCCCGTTAGAGCAATCGCTTTTATGTCTCGCTTTTGTAAATTAGCGACTTGATCTTTCATCAAAGCTACCAAAGGCGAAATTACCAGGCAAATGCCTTCATTCATCATCGCTGGAATCTGAAAACATACCGATTTTCCACCGCCGGTTGGCATCAATGCAAAAGTGTCTTGACCGCTTAAAACAGAATTAATAATTTCGTTTTGCAGTGACCTGAATTTATCATGTTTCCAATATTTTCGAAGGATAGCTACTGCTTCTTGCATAGATTACAGTCCCGAAACTTCGGGATCAGATTTTAAGTTATACTAGATGAAAAAAAATCGTAAATCCCAATTTGTAATTCGAAATTTATTTAGAAATTTCATCTAAGATAAAAAGAATTCTGTTATCTAAGGTGTCTTTGGGCACTTCTATGAGTTCGTACCCGTAATTTTGATAGGTTTCAGCAAGATGCGTATAGATGATTTTGGCTTGTTCGAAGTTTTCGTAACGTTCGCCATCGCTAATGTATATGTCTTCCCAAGGCGGAAGAATGAAGATTTTTGAGTAGGTATGTTCCCGGCAGGCAGCATCAAAAAAATCAGGATAACTGTCCCCGATGTAGTGCATATAGGCTAGAACATCCGGAATTCCTCTGTCGATAAATACAATATCATGAGGTTCCTGGGACGCATCTTGGAATTGTTTTTTTCTTCCTTCCAGAAGTAATTCGCTGAATAACAACGGTTTTTCCAGGAACAATTGTTCGATTCCTTGTTTTTTAGCTTCCAAGGTTACTTCCCGAGAAATTTCGGGGTAACAACAATATCCGTTAGCTATCAATCCGTCTATGATAGTACTTTTTCCTGTTCCAGGACCGCCAATGATAACTATGATTTCTTTCTGCACCTTTAAAAAATAAGGCGCAAATTTACTTAAACTTATCGGGATTTAAAAAATTGATTGCTGTTAAAATAATATTAGACAAAAAATCATAATTCAAAATTCATAATTTACTTTTGAAACCGTATATTTGCCTTTATTTTTTAAAAGAAAATGGACAAAGAGACCGAAGAATTTTACGATAGATTAAAAGTGGAGTTGGATATGAGTAATACATGGCCAGCATTGTACTTATTTAAATTTATTGTGCCAACTGTAGATGATAACGTGGAACGCGTTGAATTGGCATTTGATTGCATGGGTGCGGTTATAAAAACCACTAAATCCAAAACTGGAAAATTTACCAGTCTATCTGTTGACGTCACTGTGAAAGATGCGCAAGAAATAGTAGATAAATACCTGGAAGTTTCTACAATCAAAGGTATTGTTTCTCTTTAAAATAAGAAATTAATTTTATATGATACACTCTAAGGATTATATATCTTCGGGAATAGTAGCATACAAAATCAAAAATACATACATTCGAATATGAATTCAAAATATATAAAAGAAAACTCGAACGATGTTGTTCACCATTTGGAATACAATGCGGAGCGATCTCATTTGATTATTCCGGAATACGGACGTCATTTGCAAAAGCTAATCGATCAGGCAACTATAATTGAAGATGATGTGGAGCGGAACAAAGCCGCAAAATACATTATTCAGGTTATGGGAAGTTTAAATCCTCATTTGCGAGATGTTCCTGATTTTCAACATAAGTTATGGGATCAGATTTTTATTATGTCTGATTTTAAATTAGTTGCTGATTCTCCGTATCCAATTCCTTCACGTGAAGTTTTACAACTGAAACCAGATGTCTTGCAATATCCTCAAAATTTCCCAAAATACAGATATTATGGCAACAACATAAAGTACATGATTGATGTGGCCAATAAATGGGAGGAAGGCGAAATGAAAAATGCATTAGTGAAAGTTATTGCGAATCACATGAAAAAATCCTATTTGAGTTGGAACAAAGACACCGTAAAGGATGATGTTATTTTTGAACATTTATATGAACTATCCGATGGAAAATTGAATTTAATTCAAAGTACAGAGGAACTATTGAATACTACAGATTTATTACGAACCAATAAACGGGTGTCGAATAAAATTTTACCTGTTGGACAGCCAAAAATTCTGAGTAACAAGAATTTAAAAACTGGGAAACCCAACCCGATTCACAAAAATCAAAACAGAAAACCTTTGTAAGTCAGTTATAAATTAGGAGTATCAGTTATGAATTTTTTTTGCATTAACTTTTAACTCGTAACTTTTTAACTCATAACTAATAATTTATAACTCATAACTTTAAAAAATGGGAATTTTCAAAATAGAAGGTGGCATTCCTCTAAAGGGAGAAATCACTCCACAAGGAGCCAAAAATGAAGCATTGCAAATTTTGTGTGCAGTTCTTTTAACTCCGGAAAAAGTTACAATCAATAATATTCCTGATATTATTGATATCAATAAACTGATCACGCTTTTAGGAAATCTAGGAGTTAAAATTCAGAAAATTGGGTCTGGGTCATATACTTTTCAAGCAGATGAAGTAAACGTTCAGTATTTAGAAACAGAAGCTTTTAAGAAAGAGGGAGGATCGCTACGTGGATCTATTATGATTGTTGGACCATTATTGGCTCGTTTTGGCAGAGGATACATTCCAAAACCTGGCGGAGATAAAATAGGCCGTAGAAGATTAGATACGCATTTTGAAGGCTTTATTAATTTAGGAGCAAAATTCCGTTACAACAGAGAAGATCATTTTTATGGCGTTGAAGCTACGGATGGATTAACAGGAACTGATATGCTACTTGATGAGGCGTCCGTAACCGGGACCGCTAATATTGTGATGGCAGCTGTTTTAGCAAAAGGAAGAACAACGATATATAATGCAGCATGCGAACCTTATTTACAACAGCTTTGCAAGATGTTGAACTCTATGGGAGCAAATATTACGGGTGTTGGTTCTAATTTATTGACTATTGAAGGAGTTGATAGTTTAGGTGGTTGTGAGCATAGAATTCTTCCTGATATGATCGAAATTGGATCATGGATTGGGTTAGCGGCCATGACCAGAAGCGAAATTACCATAAAAGATGTAAGCTGGGAAAATCTGGGTGTTATTCCAAATACTTTTAGAAAATTGGGAATCACTTTAGAAAAAAGAGGGGATGATATATTCATACCTGCTCACCTTGATGGATATGAAGTAAAAACAGATATTGATGGTTCCATACTTACCATTGCAGATGCACCTTGGCCTGGATTTACTCCCGATTTATTGAGTATAGTTTTAGTAGTTGCCACACAAGCAAGAGGAGATATTTTGATTCATCAAAAAATGTTTGAAAGCCGATTGTTTTTCGTTGATAAATTGATCGACATGGGAGCAAAAATCATGTTGTGTGATCCGCATAGAGCGGTTGTTATGGGACACGATTTTAAATCACAGTTGAAAGCTACCACAATGTCTTCACCGGATATTCGTGCTGGAATCTCGTTATTGATTGCAGCGCTTTCGGCAAAAGGAACAAGTACTATTCAAAATATTGAACAAATAGATAGAGGATACGAACGTATAGACGAACGATTGAGAGCCATTGGAGCTAACATTATTCGAGCATAAACTCAAAATCATTATAAAAATTGTTTAAGTAAACCTAAGAGATTCTGAATAGAAACATTCAATTAGGTTTATTTAAACGATTTTAATTTTTCTAATTTTAACAACAATCATGTCAAACGAACAAACAGCAATAAAGGCTACTTATTTTAGTATCGTTGGAAATATATGTTTGGCAATTATAAAGGGTTTAGCGGGTTTTTTCGGAAATTCTTATGCGTTGATAGCGGATGCGATTGAATCCACAACTGATATTTTTGCTTCATTTTTAGTGTTGTTCGGGATAAAATATTCAAATAGACCAGCCGATAAAAATCACCCTTACGGCCATGGTCGAGCGGAACCGTTAATTACTTTTTTGGTCGTTGGCTTTTTAATTACTTCAGCTACAATCATAGCGTATGAAAGTATTAATAATATTGGGACAGCGCATGATTTGCCTAAATCATGGACTCTTTATGTACTTGGAGCAATAATTATTTGGAAAGAATATTCCTTTCGAGTGGTAATGAAAAGAAGTATAGAGACCAATAGTTCCTCTTTGAAGGCTGATGCTTGGCATCACAGAAGCGATGCTATAACTTCTGTTGCTGCATTCATTGGAATTTCTGTCGCTTTAATTTTAGGAAAAGGCTATGAGTCTTCTGATGATTGGGCTGCACTTTTTGCCGCTGGTTTTATTTTGTTTAACAGCTATTTGATTTTTAGGCCTGCTCTTGGAGAAATTATGGACGAGCATGTTTATGATGATTTAATTGATAGTATTAGAGAAGTATCTCTTCAGGTAGAAGGAATTATCGATACCGAAAAATGTTTCATCAGAAAAGCGGGTATGAAATTTCATGTGGATCTGCATGCTATTGTAAATGGCAATATCACTGTGAAAGAAGGGCACGATTTAGCTCATAAATTGAAAGACACCTTAAGAGAAAAACTGCCGGAATTGGGGCATGTTTTGATTCATGTTGAACCTAATTATTAATTATAAAATATAAAAAAATGGAGCAGATTCAAAAACCTGCTCCGTTTTTTATTTATAAAATAATCTGTAAATTTACTCCAGAACATTTAAGACTTTTAAACCAAAAACAACACCATCACCTTTGTAGCCGTTTTGGTAAGAACGAACATAATCAACTCTAAACAGTTTGAATTTTCCAAAACCAAGATTATCAAGACCAATAGAGACCTCTGAATAAGGTTTTGAATTGGGTATCGAAAGGGTATGGAATCCTAATGCCATTGTAGATTTCAGTTTATTCAATAAAGGGATTTTATTCATAATATATCCTTTATCACTATGCTCCATGTGCGCTTCAAAATAACTGTCATTTGTACTGTTAGAGTAATGAGGCAATAAATTAAAAACATTCAAATAACGTGCTGTTCCACCAATGTGCGTTTGATTCCCGTTGAAATGTTTGTAATCTACAAAAGAGATATTCTCAGCATTAAAGAATTTACCCGCTTTTAGATTCATTGCAAAATTTCCTTTGTTTCCTATTGTCACATCATAAAACAATCTTGTGCTCAGATGATCCAATTCATATTTTTTTTCGCTTCCGGCAAATGCTTTTTCATAACCCAAATAAAGAGTTGGATATTTATTATTTCTAATATTGAATTTTCCATCGGGACGTGATATGTATTTGTTTCCAAAATTGATTTTGGCATTCAAAGTAAATTTTGTCAAGTGATGCTGGTCAAATCCAGCATTTATAAAATCGGTTGGGTTTAATGGATTGTTAGAAGAAAATAATTCATTTCTTTTAAAATAAGAATAATCGGTGGTGTTAAATAACGGTTTTCGTTGCGAATATTCCAGTTTTCCGTTAAGGTTCAATCCGTTTGCAATGTCCTGACTGTAGGTTATTTGTAGAAATTCTTTATTGTATAATTTCATGAAATTATTTCTAAAGAACAATGTACTAATCGAGTTGATTAAATTGCTAATAGGCTCACTGCTATTGAATTGATTTACTTTTGTTCCTCCAGCTACAGATAAAACAGCATAATTCTGATTGTTAAATTGATGTCTGTATTCACCGATAACTCGCAGTCGATCTTCTGAAAAACCATAATTGATAGTGGTACTTATCGAAGTGTTTTTTCCCTTTTCTTCATCCCAATTTTTGAAAGCAAAACCGGAATTAAGACTATAACCTTGAACGGTATTGAAACTTAACGAACTCAAATCCAATAATCCATTGTATTTAAAGGAATGTTTTTTGAAAGTGTTTTTGTAATCGTAACCCATTATTAAATCCATAAATTTGAATTTATTGTTTTTCGCATCAATTGAATCCATATACTTTTGGGATTTTCTGATGGTTTGAAGGCTGTCTTTCTTTATATAATCGTTACTTTCTTCTATTGTCAATGGAATTGGCCGAATGGTATTCCAAAAGGCATCCTCTTTTTTATTGGCATTTGTCTCGAAACTCAAAATTTCATTTCCAAAATTTTTCTTTTCGAAAGAAAGAGGAAATTCATAATTGGTATACACATAATTGAATTTTCCAGAAAACTTTATTCCAAATGCTCCGGCATTAAAAGCCAGACTTTGAGAGTTTTTTGACCAAATTTTGTTTTTAGAATTGTAACTGAAGTTTTGTTTTAAAGTCATTGCCTCGGTAAATTCATTTTTCATTCTGTATCCTTTTATGTCAAGGTCTATGGCATAAATTGCAAAACTATCATCGACAATATAAATATATCCTTCAAAAACGGGTTCTATATCACGCTTTGGAATAACTTTTATTTTGTTGATTTGCTGGTTGTTTTCAAAAAAAGTGCCTTCAAGTTTGTATTTATAATAATTGAAAGCATTATCTGCAATGGGTGAAATCATGCTGATTCCAAACTCTAAAGCATTATTATAAAAATCATAGGTAGATGATTTTGCTGTATTATAACTATATCCTTTGTTATTTCCTGAAATTTTGGAAGCAACAACCTTCTCTTTTAAATTATTGGGCTTTTCAAAAGCTATTTTCGAAACCGTTTCCGACAAATATAAAATACCACTTCCCGTTGAATCAAGATTCGAAGCCATGTTATCGCCTATATCAACCTTCATTCCCATTATTTTCTTGGGTAAATCCTTGATCTTGAATAATCCCCTAGAATAAAAATCGGCTGTGTATCGCGCTGTTTTTTCCGAATTTTCTTTTTTAGCTGCAATGGCACTTTTTATAATTGCTATGGCAGGATTATTTTTTTTGTTGATTATGACTTCATTTAAAGTGAAGTTTTCTTCTGATAAAGTTATATTTAAAAGAAATGGGAATTCTTTAATGTTGACGGTTTCTCTTTTGGTTTGGTAACCTAAAAATTTAAAAATAAGAATATAGCTGCCCGTTTTTCGGATCTTCAATTCGTATTTTCCCTGCTCGTTTGAAGTTGTTCCGTTATAGGTGTTTTCTTCAAAAACAGTTACAAATGGTAACGGATTTCCATTTTCGTCGGAAATGATTCCTTTGATTTGCGCATTGGAATAAATGGATAAGAATAAAAATAAGAGAGAAGTAATTTTTTTCATGAAGGTTTTTTCTTTCACAAAAATACACGAAGTAAAAAAGTAGCCCCCTAAAGTTTTGTTAAATTCCTAAACCTATTAATTGTGCATTAAGTTGCCTAACTACAAAAAGACAGTATTGCCAATTCATAACTTTTCAAACCAAATCCAAGAATAACTCCTTTTGCATTACCCGAAATATAAGATTGATGTCTGAAGCTTTCGCGAGAAAAAGTATTTGAAATATGCACTTCAACAACGGGTGTGGTTATGGCTTTTACAGCGTCACCAATACCTATAGACGTATGTGTATAAGCACCGGCATTTAGAATAATTCCATCAAAAGAAAAACCAAATTCTTGAATTTTATCAATTAACTCTCCTTCTATGTTGCTTTGATAATAGGTGAATTCTATCGCAGGAAATTTAATTTGTAAAGTAGTGAAATACTCTTCAAAAGTTAGATTTCCATATACTTCGGGCTCACGTTTCCCTAAAAGATTGAGATTTGGCCCATTAATGATACTGATTTTCATTGCGGTTGTTTTTGTAAAAATAAAAAAACCGTTCCAATTTATGGAACGGTTTTAATAAATATATTTATTTTAATTTTCTTAGAACTTAATACCTGCTGAAATTTGAACAACAGAGTTTTTAACTTGTGCATCTTTTGAGGCATCTGTCAATCCTAAACCATAACGTCCTTGTATAAATAAATTCTTAGTAATATTTAGACCCAATCCTCCAACTACTGCAAACTCAAAAGTTTCAGGGTCTTTAAAATTGACATTGTTTCTTTCGCTCAACAAAAAGGAAGCTTGTGGTCCTAGTTCAAGGCTGACAAATTTATTCAAATTGATTTTTGCTAATACAGGAATTGATAAATAGCCTAATTCGTTTCGAAATTCTTCCACTGCAGTTTTGTAAGTAGCACCTTGTGTAGAGTACAGCAATTCAGGCTGTATAGAGAAACTATCCACAAGTTTGATTTCAGCAATTAAACCGGCATGATAACTTGTAATAGCATCTGTTTGGTAATTCGTACTGTTTACGGTGATATCAGAGCCATTCTGATTGGCATAATTTACTCCACCTTTAATTCCAAATTTAACTAATTGTGCTTGCATATTCATTGATATTGCAACAAGTAAAACGGTAAATAAGATTGTCTTTTTCATAAAATGGTATTTAATTTGTATTAATTATTTAAACTTAAAACTCTCTATTAAGACAATTATTGCGCATTTTTATGAAACATAACAATTGTCAGAAATATATATAAACAGAAAATGAGTTTATTTGGTAAAATTTTGAGGCAGTATTTTTTTTATTAATTGCTATTTACTAACACCAAATATCATAATTGTTTCTTGTGTTATTACATTTTTCATGCCAAAAAATGAAAATTAAATCTTACTTTTTGTTATTTAGTAAGTTTTTAATCTTAATATATTGATAGTCAACGAGTTTAAGTCATTAACAATAAATCAAAGGTTGGTTTTTTTTACCTTTGCATGTATAAATTTTAAATAATTAATCATGAAAAAAATTACTTTATTATTAGTAACAGTTTTTACATTTGGTTCTGTGAACGCTCAAGACAAAGAAGATATGTCTTTTGGAGTTAAGGGAGGTTTGAATGTTTCCTCAGTTACTAATACCGATCAAGATGGTTTAAATTCAAAATCTTTAATAGGATTTAACTTAGGTTTTTTTGGAGAATTTATGATAAGTGATAAATTTGCCATTCAGCCTGAATTGCTATATTCTGCCCAAGGAGTAAAATTGGAATCTGGTGGCGATGATGGAGATTTGAAATTAGACTATATCAATATTCCAATTATGGCCAAGTATTATGTGGCTAATACCTTTAGTCTTGAATTTGGACCTCAAATTGGTTTTCTGGTATCTGCTAAAGCAAAGTCTGGCGGAGTATCTGAGGACATTAAAGATCAGGTGAAGTCAACTGATGTAAGTTTGGGGTTTGGCGCCAGCTATTATTTTGCTGAAAAATTTATGCTTGGCGCACGTTATAATTTAGGCTTAACACGAATACAAGAAGATCTATTTCTTGGAGAATCGGAATCAAAAAATTCTGTTTTTCAAGTTTCTTTAGGATATAAATTCTAATATTTTTAGAAATAAATTTATAAACCTCCCAATTCGGGAGGTTTTTTTATGGATAAAACATTTTTTTAATACATTTTGATTTTTAACATTTATTGTTATTTTTGTAGTAAAAATTTTAAATTTTAATTATATCAGAAAATGAAAAAAATAATTTTAGCAGTTGCTGTATTCTTGGTTTTTACAAATGGATATTCTCAAAAAGAAGGTGGATTCAGAGTTGGTTTAGATTTTGGATTTGTTCCTGCAAAAGGTGGAGCTGGTCTGTTCGTCTCTATTGAGCCAAAATACAATATTAAAGACAACATGAATGTGGGTTTACGGATAGGCGCTGCAGGAATAGTCAGAGATGTAAATGATTCTGGTATTAACACAAGCGCCAAAGTTTCTGCTAATGGGTCTTATGTTGCTACTTATGATTATTATTTTAATAAATCTGGAAAATCTTTTGTTCCTTACCTTGGTGGTGGTGTTGGATATTACAGTATTGCAAATGTTGAATTTGATGATACAAGTAATACTGAAAATGTAAATATAGCTGCAAGCGGTAAAATGGGAGCATTAGTAAGAGGTGGCTTTGAGTGGGGAAAATTTAGAATGGGACTAGAATATAATCTAGTGCCTGAATCTACTTTACAAGATATGAATGGTAACAATAGAGGGACAGTTTCAAATACATACGTGGGAATCCATTTAGGATTTTATATTGGTGGTGGTAAATGGGGTAAATAAAATTTATTCGTAGGATTATATATCTCTTGTTTTTGAATTCAATAACCATAAGAATAATATATGAAAAAAATTATATTAACTGCTGCGGCAGTATTTGCTTTTGGATTTGCAAATGCCCAAGACACTAGATATGGAGTAAAGGCAGGAGTTGATTTCGCTTCAATTAAATTTAAATATGCAAATGTTTCAGGAACCGAAACAAAAAAGGGTGTTTATATAGGGGTATTTGCTGATGCAGAAATCTCAGAAAAATTTCATCTGCAACCTGAAATACTGTATGTTTCCCTTAAAGACTTTAATCAAGTACAAGTATTGATTAATGCTAAATATGAAATTTTTGATAGTGTCAAAATCTTTTCAGGACCCAATTTAGGTTTTTTTACAAGTGCTGATCAAAATAATGCAGTCAATGTTGGCTTAGATTTCGGAGTTTCATATAATTTAACAGAAAATGTATCAATAGATGCAAAATATAATTTGGGTTTGACTAATTTTTTAAAGTTAAGCGATGATAATTCTAGCAGTAAACTCAACGGTTTGTATGTTGGTCTTGGTTATAGATTCTAATTCTATTTTATAAAATATTTTAAAACCTCTTATTTAAGAGGTTTTTTTATGTCTTAAAAAGCTTTACTTTGTGAACATGGATTGGAATTCATACATCAAAAACTATCAATCGTATCTGAAAATCGAGCGCGGTTTGTCAACGAATACTATCGAAAATTATTCTTTTGATATTGATAGATTGCGTTTATTTCTTACTGAAAATGAAATTGCAGTTTCTCCAATACAAATAGGAGAAGAAACGCTGCAACAATTTATTTATAGTGTTTCAAAACAAGTTAATCCCCGTTCTCAAGCCAGAATTATTTCAGGATTAAAAAGCTTTTTTAGCTATTTGATATTTGAAGATTACCGTACTACAAATCCTCTTGAATTGATTGAAACACCCAAAACCGGTAGAAAGCTTCCGGATACCTTAACTACGGATGAAATTGACACCCTCATTGCGGCTATTGACTTAACCTCGAACGAGGGAGAACGCAATCGGGCTATTTTGGAAACGCTTTATGGTTGCGGACTTCGAGTTTCGGAATTGGCCTCTTTGAAAATTTCTGATTTGTTTTTTGAAGAAGGATTCGTAAAAGTCACGGGTAAAGGAAATAAGCAGCGTTTTGTGCCTATTGGGGATTTGACTAAAAAATTCATTGAAATTTATAAAAACAATAATAGAACCCAGCTTAGTGTTCAAAAAGGATTTGAAGATACTTTATTCTTAAACAGAAGAGGAAAACAATTGACTCGGGCAATGATTTTTACAATTATTAAAAATTTAGCTTTCAAAATAAATTTGAATAAAAATATTAGTCCACATACTTTGCGGCATTCTTTTGCGACTCATCTACTGGAAAATGGTGCTGACTTGCGTTCTATTCAATTAATGCTGGGTCATGAGTCGATAACTACCACTGAGATTTATGTGCATCTTGACAGGAAATTTTTAACGGAAGTACTTAATACTTTTCATCCCAGAAAGAATCCGCACTCTGATCTCCCCGAAGTGGAGGGATAAAAAAAAATGATTAGCTCAAGCTAATCATTTTTTTTTTAATCATTTAGGCTCCTTCCCTTCGGGGAGGCCGGGAGGGGATTTACTTCGCAATATTTACCGCTCTGGTTTCTCTAATTACAGTTACTTTGACTTGACCTGGATAGGTCATTTCTGTTTGTATTTTTTGTGATATCTCAAAAGATAAAGTAGCAGCATTATCATCTGAAACTTTTTCGCTTTCTACGATAACACGAAGTTCTCTACCGGCTTGAATAGCATAAGCATTTTTCACTCCACTGAATCCGTAAGCTACTTCTTCAAGATCTTTTAAACGTTGGATATAAGAATCTAATACTTGTCTTCTTGCACCCGGTCTGGCTCCTGAAATAGCATCACAAACCTGAATAATCGGAGATAATAAAGATTTCATTTCTATCTCATCATGGTGAGCTCCAATTGCATTACAAACTTCTTCTTTTTCACCATATTTTTCGGCCCATTGCATTCCTAATAAAGCGTGAGGTAAATCACTTTCTGCATCTGGAACTTTACCAATATCGTGCAATAAACCGGCTCTTTTGGCCAATTTTACATTCAAACCTAATTCAGCTGCCATGATTCCACAAAGTTTAGAAACTTCGCGGGAGTGTTGTAATAAATTTTGTCCGTAAGAAGAACGGTATTTCATACGTCCAACGACTTTTATCAATTCAGGATGCAATCCATGTATTCCTAAATCAATAACGGTACGTTTACCAACTTCTATAATTTCGTCATCAATTTGTTTGGCTGTTTTTGCAACAACTTCTTCAATACGAGCTGGGTGAATTCTTCCGTCAGTTACTAATTTGTGCAATGCCAAACGTGCAATTTCTCTACGAACTGGATCGAAACAAGAAAGGATTATTGCTTCCGGTGTGTCATCTACGATGATTTCAACTCCAGTTGCAGCTTCTAATGCTCTAATATTTCTACCTTCACGACCAATAATTCTACCTTTTACATCATCAGATTCAATGTTGAATACTGAAACGCAGTTTTCTACTGCTTCTTCAGTTCCAACTCTTTGGATAGTATTGATAATGATTTTCTTCGCTTCTTGTTGGGCTGTCAATTTCGCTTCTTCAATAGTGTCTTGAATATGCGACATTGCTTTGCTTTTAGCTTCCGCTTTCAAACCTTCTACCAGTTGATTTTTAGCATCCTCGGCAGATAAACCAGAAATAACTTCCAGCTGCTGCAATTGGCTTTTGTGTAATTTGTCAACTTCAGTTTGTCTTTTGTCTAGAATTTCTATTTTAGAGTTGTATTCTAAAGTTTTTGATTCGAAATCATCATTAACCTTTTTTGCTTTTGATAATTCATTAGAAATTTGAGATTCTTTGTCTCTAATTCTTTTTTCAATTTCAGCTACTTTTTTATCACGAGAAAGGATTACTTGCTCATGTTCAGATTTCAGTTCGATAAATTTTTCTTTTGCTTGAAGTATTTTATCTTTTTTTATGTTTTCAGCTTCGAGATTAGCGTCTTTTAAGATTGATGCTGCCTCTTTTTTAGCATTTTTAATCAAATTAGAAATATTGCTTTTTTCAATTATTTTGGCTATTCCAAAACCTCCTACAATACCTATAATTCCTGAAATGATGATCGTTACTATGTCCATGTTTGTTAAAATTTATATATAAAAAAGCCTACATTAGTGAGATTGAATAAACTCGGAAAGACAAGTTTTGAGCTAACTCGTTGTTCAAACTTCCAAACTGAATTGGCTTGTTATAGTAACGATGATTTGCTCATTCTAAATTGTTAGTGTTGAGTTTACCAAATGAGAACTAATGTAGGCAGTATCTTAGTCTTTTGTAAAGAACGTTTAATTGTCGAGATATTGATCTAAAAGCGCATTGATTTTTTTAATTCTTTCAATGGTTTCGTCACCATCAATAGCATTATCAATTTGTTTTTGTTCTGATTGTGATGCAAATTGTAAAGCACACATGGCTAATACGTCTTGTTTATCACGAACTGCATAATTTTCTTCAAACTGCTTAATCATCACATCAATTTTCTTTGAAGCGCTTCTAAGGCCTTCTTCCTGAGACAAATCAACCGTTAACGGATAGACTCTGTCTGCAATTGATATTTTAATTTTAAGCTTTTCGTCCATATCTTTTATTAATCTGATAGTTGCGCTATACAGTAATCAATTTCGCGAATTAATGAATTTATTTTAAGCTTTGTATCTCTTTTATTTTCGTCACTGCCTAGTAATGCATTTGCCACTTTGAGTGTTTCACACTGCGTTTTTAGCGCTTCAATCTCTTGATATTGAGTTTGTATGACCTGTGCAGTTTTAGTTAATTCAATTTTTAAATCTTGACTGTTTTGCTCTAAACTTTTCATTTTCATGAAAAGCTTTTCAACCTTATTTTCAAGAGTATCAATTATTTCTGCAATTACACTCATTGTGTTCCTAATTCATTACTTAATATTACAAAGTTAGTATTCCTTTTTATTTTTGCAATATTTTATTGATTTTTTTACGTTAAAATAATCAATTATATGTAATTCAGCAGGTTGTGATTTGATTTCTTTTCTGATTTTTATTAACTGGTTTTTTTTTATCTTAGCAAAAATCTACCCCAATGAAACTTTTTATTTTTTTATTTTTATTGAGCAACGCTCTTTTTGCTCAAACGGATTACCCAAAAGATTATTTTAGTTCGCCACTTGATGTTCCGATTCAACTTTCAGGGAATTTTGGAGAATTAAGACCCAATCATTTTCATGCGGGTTTTGATTTAAAAACAATGCAAAAAGAAGGATTAAAGGTATATGCAATTGCTGATGGATATGTGTCCAGAATAAAAATTTCTACTTTCGGTAACGGAAAAGCAATTTATATCGCCCATCCCAACGGATTTACTTCGGTATATGGACATCTGCAAAACGGGAATGATTCAATTGAAAATTACATTAAGAAGACCCATTATAAGGACAAATCATTTGAGATCGAAATGTTTCTTAAGCCAGAACAATTGGTTGTCAAGAAAGGCCAAGTAATTGCATTTTCAGGAAATACAGGCGCTTCTGAAGGGCCGCATTTACATTTTGAGATTCGGGATACCAAGTCGGAAAAAGTTATAAATCCTATGCTTTTTGGTTTTGATAAAAACATAAAAGATGCAAAAAGACCGGTTATTTCATCTGTTTATGTTTATCCATTAGATTCCAGAACTACTGTCAATCATGCGAAACGTCCTTTATTGTTAAATTTATCTTTGCAAAAAGATGGAAGTTACCTGTCCGAGAAAGTGCTTTCCAATGGGAAAATTGGTTTCGGTATTTCAACTTTCGATTATGATGATGTTTCTTTCAATATAAATGGGGTCTTTAAGGTGCAGTCTTTTTATAACGGAAAACCAAATTTCGGTTACCAATTCGACACCTATTCTTTTGATGAAATGCGATATGTTAATGCGCTCATTGATTATTCGAGGTATAAAAAAATGGGGCAAAGGGTTCAGAAATTATTTATGAAAAATAAATATGGGTTGAGTATCGTCAAAACTGATGAGAGTAATGGAGTATTTTCGGCAGTTCCAAATTTAGCAGCTGTTTGTCGTATTGAAGTTTCTGATTTTTATGGAAATAAAAGCACGGTTTCAATTCCTATTCAGTATGATTTATTGTCCACTATTATTGACAAGGAGCCAGTTGTGTCTAATTATTTTGTCAAAGCAAACAAAGATTGCAATTTTGCCAAAGGGAATATGTCTGTTTTCTTTCCTGCTGGGACTTTCTATGATGATTTTGATATGAATTTTGATGTAAAAAACGACACTTTATTTCTTCATGATGATACCGTTCCGGCTCATACTAACTTTACCATATCCATAGAAGGCACCAAATACAGTGAGATTCAAAAAAACAAGCTGTTCATTGGTATGATTCAAGGAAAAAAAATAAGCTACCTTCCTACCTTTCGTAAGGATAGTTTATTTACTGCAAAGTCAAAAACATTGGGTCAGTTTGCTTTAGTTCTGGACACAGTTGCTCCTAAAATTAACATAGCAAAACCAATTGAAGGAAAATGGTTAAGTGACCAAAAGACAATTCAACTTGCTATAAGTGATAGTTTATCAGGCTTAAAATCATATAATGGCTATTTAAATGGAAACTGGATATTATTTGAATATGATAATAAAACTAAAAAAATCACTCACAATTTTAGCGATGGTATTGTTGCTGAAGGACGTAATGAATTAAAAGTAGTTGTAATTGATAATGTAGGAAATTCGTCTACCTTTGCGACTCATTTTTTTAGAAGCCAAAAAAAATAAAAACCAAATCATTTGAGTACGAATAGATTAATACTTGTTTTCTTTTTTTTCTGTGTTGGGTTTGTTGCAACTGCCCAAAATGCTCGAATAAATGGAATTGTCCTTGACGCAAATAACCAGCCTATTGATAACGTAAATGTTGTTTGTCTTGGTAATTCTGCACAATCTAATGCAAATGGATTTTTTGAATTGTCGGTTCCTGCCAATCGAAAAGTAGTTGTTATTTTTACGCATATTTCTTTAAAAAAGTCCACCGTTTCAATTTTCTTAAAACCGAATGAAGAGTATGAGTTTAACTTGGTAATGAATGATTATCAGGAGCAAATGGGAGAAGTTATCGTTGTATCCAAAAACAAAAAAAGAATTCAAGGAATTACTACAATTGAGCCCGAAGTTATTCGGAAAATACCTGGAGCTAATGCCGGTATTGAGAATATTTTAAAAACCTTGCCAGGAGTAAATTCTAATAATGAACTGAGTACACAATATGCGGTTCGTGGTGGCAATTATGATGAGAATTTGGTTTATGTAAATGAAATTGAAGTCTATCGTCCCTTTCTTATTCGTTCCGGACAACAAGAAGGATTAAGTTTCACAAATACGGACTTGGTACAAAATGTGGACTTTTCTGCCGGTGGCTTTCAAGCTAAATTTGGAGATAAGCTGTCTTCTGTTTTGGATATTACCTATAGAAAGCCAACTAAATTTGGAGCTACTCTAGAAGCGAGTCTTCTTGGCGGAAGCCTGGCTGTAGATGCCGTTTCTAAAAATAGAAAATGGTCAGTTATTACTGGAGTAAGGTATCGCGATAACAGTCTTTTGGTTAAAAGTCAGGATACTCAAACCAATTTTACACCGTCATTTGCAGATATTCAAACCAACATAAATTATCAGGCTTCTTCTAAATGGCAGTGGAGTTTCCTTGGAAATATTTCTCAGAATAAATACCAATATCAGCCATTAAGTCGCCAAACTAATTTTGGCACGCTTGATAATCCCATGGCACTTTTGATTTATTATGAGGGACAGGAGAAAGATAAATATGACACATATTTTGGAGCTGTAAAGTCTACATTTAAAGTAAATAACAACTTTACTTTAAAATTTATCGGATCGGTTTTTCATACTTTAGAACAGGAATATTTTGATATTTTTGCGCAATACCGTTTGGGAGAAGTGGATGCTAATATTGGTTCTGAAACCTATGGTGATGTTAATTTTGCCAGAGGAATAGGTACCCAATTGAATCATGCTCGAAACGATTTAGATGCCTTAATTGTAAATACGGAGGTAAAAGGAATCTATGATTGGAAAGAAAACCAATTGGAATGGGGAGTCAAATACACGCGGGAATCCATTCGAGACAGAGTAGTAGAGTGGGAAGTAATCGATTCAGCTGGTTTTTCTATAAACCCACCAATTGTAATTTTGCCTAAAAATGATCAACCTTACTCTTCCTATACAGGACCTCTTGTTCCGTACCAAAATGTGAGAGCTACTAATTTTAATACCATCAACAGGTTTTCAGGTTATGCGCAATGGAGTCGTAAAGATCGCATAGGTTCCAGTGAAGTTTGGTATAATGCTGGGGTGCGACTGCATAATTGGGAAGTTTTGGGTGACAATATAGTTAGCAAGTCACAGATAACGATTAGTCCAAGAGCACAATTTGCCATAAAACCCAATTGGGAAAAGGATATGGTTTTTAGACTTTCTGGAGGAATGTATCATCAACCGCCATTTTATCGAGAGTTGCGAGACGCCAGTGGAGTAGTGCAACCTAATGTGAAGGCACAGCAATCCGTTCATATTGTTTTGAGTAATGATTACAGTTTCAAAATGTGGAATCGTCCTTTCAAACTAGTGTCGGAGTTGTATTATAAATCATTGACGGATGTAAATACCTACACGATTGACAACGTACGCATCCGTTACGCGGCTACAAATAATGCTAAAGCCTATGCTCAGGGATTAGATGTCAGATTGAATGGAGAGTTTGTTCCCGGAACAGAATCTTGGTTGAGTTTTGGCTACTTAAAAACAGAAGAAAACAGCGCCGATAGAGGGTTTATTGCCAGACCAACGGATCAAAGATTAAAATTTGGACTTTTGTTCCAAGATTTTATGCCTAACATTCCGAGTGTTAAATTGTATTTGAATTTGGTTTATAATACTGGTTTACCTGGTGGGTCACCATCTTACGCAGATCCTTATTTGTACCAAAACAGACTCAAAGATTACCGCAGAGCTGATGTAGGGTTTTCTAAAGTACTTATTAATAACAGCACTAATATTGACAGAAGTTGGTTAAAAAGCTTTAAAGAATTAGAAATAGGTTTAGAGATTTTTAATCTTTTTAACAATCAAAATGCCATTACGAATACTTGGGTTCGAGATGTGTATTCCAAAAATCAATATGCAATTCCAAATTATATGACAACCAGAGTTTTTAATGTAAAATTGAATGCGAAGTTATAACTGGGACGAAATAGTCATATTTTAACAATAGTTTAAACTATTTCTGTTATATAAATCAATCAAAGAATGTCGTTACCATTTTTAAAAATGATTACATTTGAATTTATTATAAATAGTATACCATCATGAAAAATTCACATATCGTTTTATTAGGATTAATCGTTTTGCTTCTTGCCAGTTGTAAAGAAGATCGAGAAAAACCAAAAGTTAGCTATGATGCCTCGAATAGAGGAAAGGGTATTGCAAAAACGGATTCTACTTTAATAGCAATTTCCGATTTACCTATTCAGATGGAAGGAACCGATTATTTGATTCATCCCGTTGGGGATTTAAGTATCCGTGAAAAAGGGATCAAAACAAGATACGGATCTTCCAGCGTGAATGATTTGAGTTTTACAATATCTAATTACGGAGAAAATGAAATTACCGGGTTTTTACAGAATTTAAAATTTCAGCGTGTAGATTCCGATTCTATAAAAACATTGACTGATAAACCAGTTTTAATTCAAACGGCAACCTATTTAAAATCAGTATCAGACAAAACCAAAAACCAAATTATGGTTTACACCATGGTTGATATGGATACCAATAAGGATGGTAAATTAGATACGAGCGATATTAAAGCTTTATATCTTAGCGAAATAAGTGGAGGTAAACTCACTAAAATATCGGACAGTTATCAGGAGTTAATCGATTGGAAATTGGTGGAATCTAAAAATTGTTTGTATTTTAGAACTGTTGAGGATACTAATAAAAACGGGCAACTGGATAAAATGGATGTGGTGCATTACAACTATGTCGATTTGTCTAAAAAAAACTGGAAAGTAATTAGTTACAAACCAGTTTAGATTGTGTTATTTTAAATCAAAATTTCACTCTCTAAATCGGATTTTTCGATGGTAAAATCGAATCCAAGTTGTTTTACTAATTGGATAACCAGATTTTTATACCAGTTTTCGGATTTGGGATGAATGTATATTTTTTCGATCAACTGATTTATATTTACATTGATTTTCAATCCTTCATTAATTTTGATTTCGCTTTCGCCAATGTCTGTGATAATACGTACTTCGCCTTCATATTGAAAACTTTTCCGTTTGAATAAAAAAGGAAAAAACATGTCATCAAACGGAATGTGTTCTTTTTTGTAATCAATATAATTTACTTCCCCGATATATTGCTTGAAATTTATTTCTGGAACAAGTGACTCCTGCAAACGTCCAATTGTGGATTGAATTGCCAAGCCTTCACTGTTTTGCGTGAAAATCTGCCACATGGCAAACGATTCGTATTCATTGATGTGCCAGCTGCTAATTGCTACTTTTTCCCGATGTGTTTTATAATAGTTTAAAAAGTCAGGATTGTCAATGGAAAGCTTTCTGATTTCTTCGAATGTGGGTTCGCTAAAAGTCCCTTCGTACTGATCCTCAAATTTATCAGAACGGGACATGAATAACTTTTGAGACATCAATAAATCCAAAAACTTAGACAAATCCAGGTATTTCCAAACGACTGTATTTGGATCTTCGGGCAGTTTTATATTTGGATTATTTAGGTACATTTATAGGTCGTTTTCTAAAAACTGGGATAGTTTTTCAGGTTCTTGGCTTGTATGAAAAACAAGCGAAATTCGAATGTTGTTTTCGGAGATATAGTATAGAATTTTATAATTACCCTCAACTAAGTAGCGGTATTTGTGTGTTTTGTAAATTTTGGTATTTTTTGTAAATTTTTGAAGCGAACCCATTTCTGGAAATTTTTTAAGTAGGATTGTTCGTTTAAAAATTTTATCCGATAGGTTTTTTGGAGAACAAAAAGGATTATGGTATGCAATAGTTTTTAACTGGGATAACGCAGTTTTGGACCAAAATACTTTCATTACCAGTTTTTCATCATTGATTTTACTTCTGAAATAGAGTTAAAATCACCGTTTTCAAAATCTTTTTCAGATTGTTCTAGTAATTTCCCTAGTTCGGAATGCGTCATTTTTTTCGAAATAGATTCTTCGTAGATACGTGCTTTTTCCTCCTTGAGCAAAACTTCTACTTTAGATATGGTTTCAGTATTATCTAAAGCTAGGAAATTTTGAACCAAATTTATTTTTCTTTTTTCTAAAGTAGTTTTCATAGCGAAAATGTTTTATCAAAAATACAAAATTTAATCATTCGTTATACGGAAATCTTAATTCGTAAATCCTAAATTTACTCAAAAGACTGCAGATTTACTAATTTGCTATAAGTACCATTCATTGCCATGAGTTCCTCATGTTTTCCTTGTTCCACAATTTTTCCTTTTTTCATGACCACAATTGAATCTGCTTTTTGAATAGTAGAAAGTCGGTGCGCAATAACAATAGAAGTTCTGTTTTGCATCATGTTTTCTAATGCTACTTGCACAAATTTTTCGCTTTCCGTATCTAAGGCAGATGTTGCTTCGTCCAAAATCATAATTGGAGGATTTTTTAAAACGGCACGAGCTATAGACAATCTTTGTTTTTGACCGCCTGAAAGTTTGTTTCCGCTGTCGCCGATGTTGGTATGAATTCCAAGAGGTAGGTCTTTTACAAATTCGAAAGCATTGGCAATTTTTAGAGCTTCGACAATTTCTTCATCTGTCGCGTCATGTTTACCAAGTGAAATATTAGCTTTTATGGTGTCATTAAATAAAATACTGTCTTGAGTTACTAATCCCATCAAATCACGAAGGGAATGCAAAGTCATGTCTTTTATGTCTATACCATCGATTTGTATCGTTCCTTCATTCACATCATAAAAACGAGTCAGTAAATTAGCAATGGTACTTTTTCCGCTTCCGGATTGTCCCACAAGAGCTACAGTTTGACCTTTTTTTACTTCCAATGAAAAGTCTTTTAAAACCGCTTCGTCTTCGTATTTAAAATTAATATTTTGGATTGTTATAGTAGAGTCAAAAGTTTTTTTGTCTACTGCATTGTCCTTTGAGGTGATTTCATTTTCGACTTCTAAAACTTCAAAAACTCGTTCTGCAGCTGCTAATCCGTTTTTAACGGAGTACGACGCTTTAGAGATTGCTTTCGCTGGCGTAAGAATATTGAAAGCCAAAGTCAGATAAACGATAAAAGCAGAGCCTTCCAATGTTTTTTCAACAAGCACCAAATTTCCACCATAAAAAAGTAAAACGGCAATAGTTGTAATTCCTAAAAATTCACTCAAAGGTGTTGCTAAGTTGTTTTTGCTTCCGATACTGTTTGACAAATTCAACAATCGTGTTACTGAATCGTAAAATCTCCTTTTGAAATTACGTTCAGCATTGTAACTTTTTATAACTTTCAATCCGCTCAAACTTTCATCAACAATAGAAATTAGAAAGCCACTTTCTTTTTGTGCCTGCAAGGATTGCGCTCTCAAATTTTTAGCGATTTTTGAAATGATTAATCCCGAAATAGGTATGAAAACCAAAACAAATAAAGTTAATTTCACACTGATAAAAAACATCGTAACTAATGCGAAAACAATAGTTAAGGGTTCTTTTACGACAAGTTCTAATATAGAGAAAAAGGAATTCTGTACTTCATTGACATCGCCAAGCATTCGAGCCATAATATCTCCTTTTCTTTTTTCAGAATAATAAGAAATGGGCAACTCTATTATTTTATCGTACATCGATTTTCTCAAATCCCGTAAAACACCATTCTTTAAATGCATAATGTGATGCGAAGCAAGATAATTAAATAAATTTTTGAATAAGAATGTTGTTATAACCATCAAAACAACAAATAACAACGCAACTTGAATGCTGTTTTCTTTAGTTAATTCTGAAATTTTGTAATACATAAAATCCGAACCAAACTGTTTTATATTTCCTATTCCGGTATAAACCGGCTCTTTTAGTATCGTCTTGGTTTTACCAAAAAGCACTTCAAGCACCGGAAGAAGTGTTAGCATAGAAATAGTGCTAAACAAGGCATACAAGATGTTGTATATCACATTCCAGGTAATATGGGACTTGTAAGGTTTTGTATAAGGAATTAATTTTAATAAGCTTTTGTCCATTAGTTCAATTGCATTGCAGTAATAATATTTTTAATTTTTTCATTCAAAACAGCCTCCACTTCGTTAAAATCTTCCACAGATTCCAATTCCGTGTTCACACTGATGTAGAATTTTATTTTTGGTTCGGTTCCGCTTGGTCTGGCGCAAATTTTAGAACCGTCTTCCGTGTAGTAAATAAGCACATTCGATTTTGGAATATCCATATTTGTTACTTCGCCTGTCAATAAGTTTTTTGCCGTTGAAGATTGATAATCTTCCAGCATAATCACTCTTTGTCCGTTGATTTCTTTTAATGGATTTTCTCTCATGTCAATCATCATCTGATTGATTTCCTGTAAACCGTCCATTCCTTTTTTAGTCAATGAAACTAAATATTCTTTATAGAAACCATTGTCAACATATAATTGAAGTAATTCTTTGTAAACAGTACTTCCTTTTGCTTTTGCCTGGGCAGCCAATTCGCAAACTAATAAAGTAGCAGCAACCGCATCTTTATCACGAACCGCATCGCCCACCATGTATCCAAAACTTTCTTCACCGCCACCAATGAATTCCAACTCCGGGAAGTCCTTAATCATTTTGGCAATCCATTTAAATCCGGTCAATCCCACTTTGCATTCTACGTCATAACTGGTGGCTAATTCCATCATCATAGGAGTAGAAACGATCGTAGAGCCCACAAATTGTTTACCGTTAATTTTTCCCGCTTTTTTCCATTGGTCCAGTAAGAAAGCAGTCATCAAAATCATCGTTTGATTTCCGTTAAGCAAGGTCATTTGTCCTTCATTATTTCGAACAGCAACACCCAATCGGTCGCAATCAGGATCTGTCCCGATAACAATATCCGAATTAGTTTTATCCGCCAACGCAATTGCCATTGCTAATGCTTCCGGTTCTTCAGGATTTGGAGATTTTACCGTTGGGAAATCACCATTTGGAACTCTTTGTTCTTCAACAATATGTACATTCGTGTACCCTGCTTGCGCTAAAGTATCAGGAACTAATGTGATTGAAGTTCCGTGCAAAGAGGTAAAAACGATGTTAAGATTTTCTTTGGCTTCTGCCGAAGTGTCAAAACTTGCATTTGCAATCGAGGATTTTATGAATGCTTTGTCAATATCGGTATCAATATAATGGATCAAATCTTCATTGGCAGAAAACTTGATTTCATTATAATTTAAGTTTTCAATAGTATTAATGATGGCTTCATCTTCCGGAGGAACAATTTGCCCGCCATCTTCCCAATATACTTTGTAACCATTGTATTCTGGCGGATTGTGCGAAGCCGTAAGTACAATTCCCGCTTGACAGCCTAAATATTTAACCGCAAATGACAATTCAGGAGTCGGTCTTAATTCTGAAAACAGATAAACCGTAATCCCGTTTGCCGTAAAAACGTCAGCAACTACCTTTGCCAGAGTATCGCTATTATGACGACAGTCGTAAGCAATAGCAACCTTTAAATCTTTGTTTGGGAACACTTTATGCATGTAGTTGGAAAGACCTTGCGTGCTTTTACCAAGCGTGTATTTATTGATGCGATTGTTCCCAACGCCCATAACACCGCGCATTCCGCCTGTTCCAAATTCCAGGTTTTTATAAAAACTTTCTTCCAGTTCTTTAGGAGAAGTCGTCATCAATTCCTTGATGGCTATATGTGTTTCATTGTCAAATGTAGGCGTAAGCCATTCATTTACTGCATCCAAAATGTTTTGTTTGATATCCATTTTATAGATTTATTTGTTTCTGAATTTTTAGTTTAAAATTTCAAAATAGTTATCTCGTTTAACAATTTTGATTTTTTTTAGTAGCTGTTTCCTGCTTTCCGCTACAATCTTTTTTTCGGTAAAAATCTCAAAAAAGGATTTCCACTGCAATCAGGGCTAGTAATATTTACATTGAAAATCAGTTTTTATAACCAATTTTGTTTCTCTCAATCTCATTTTTTGTACTATTGTCTTTATCTACCAAATAATTCAATGCTTTGTAAATATCGGGAAATTGATTTTCTATTTCTACTATTCTGTCTTTTAGCTCTTTATATGTTAGTGAAAATTGTCTAAAAGTTACAAACGCTCTGATTATTGAAATGTTTACTTCTATTGCCTTTTCACTATTTAATACACTAGAGAGCATTGCGATTCCTTGTTCTGTAAAGGCGAAAGGAAGATACTTCAAATGTTGCCCTCTTCCATTCTTTAAGGTCGCAAATTGCGTCCTTAAAGAATCATACTCATTTTAGAAAGTTCAAACATAAAATCTTCTGGAAAACGATTAGGATTTCTTCTTACAGCTTCTTTTAATCGTTTGTTTTCAATGTTATATAGTAAAGCTAAATCAAAATCTAACATTATTTTACAGCCTCGAATCTCAAATATTTTATTTAGTATAACTTCTATTTCCATAACTTTTTAATGTTTGAGGACGCAGATTTCGTCATCAAGTTGCCTTTTTGTTTTTCTTTGAGTTCACAAATTGTGTCCTCAAACTATTAGACGACTTATGCTTTTCGGTTTCATCTCCCTCTCCTTTGGAGAGGGTTGGGGTGAGGATTATAAAAAATTCACCTCACTCGAAACTTTGTATCGTTCCTCATTATTTTTTGTTCTCAAAATTATTTCGCCAAGAAATCCGGCCAAAAATAATTGAGTTCCCAATACCATTGTTGTTAGTGCGATATAAAACCAAGGATTGCTGGTTACTAAATTATAGCGCATGTCATTATACATATGATATAGTTTTGAAATACCAATATATCCGGCTAATATAAAACCAATAATAAACATCAAAGAACCCATAGCACCAAATAAATGCATCGGTCTTTTCCCAAAACGGGAAAGAAACCAAATGGTAATTAAATCAAGGAAGCCATTGATAAAACGTTCCATTCCAAATTTAGTTTCACCGTATTTTCTGGCTTGATGCTGTACCACTTTCTCGCCAATTTTTCCAAAACCGGCATTTTTAGCCAAAACAGGAATGTATCGGTGCATTTCTCCGGATACTTCAATGTTTTTTACCACAACATTTTTGTAAGCTTTCAGTCCGCAATTGAAATCATTCAATTCCACACCAGATGTTTTTCTCGCTGCCCAATTGAACAATTTAGAAGGCAGGTTTTTAGCAACCACTGAATCGTAACGTTTCTTTTTCCAACCGGAAACCAAATCATATTTACCGTTGACAATCATTTCGTACAATCCAGGAATTTCCTCTGGGCTGTCTTGCAAATCGGCATCCATGGTAATGATTACGTCACCTTGCGCTTTGGCAAAACCAGCATGCAAGGCTTGTGATTTTCCGAAATTTTTCATGAAACGAACCCCTTTTACGTGTGGGTTTTTTTGGGCAAATCCTTCAATAATAGTCCAGGAATCGTCTGTGCTGCCATCGTCCAGAAAAATGATTTCGTAAGTGTAATTATGCTCTTGCATCACCTTAATGATCCAAGTGTACAATTCTTTAAGAGATTCCTCTTCGTTGAGAAGCGGTATGAGTATAGATAAGTTCATTACTATTTATTCTTGTGATGAAGATTTGCTTTTGAAAAATGCAGCCATAATCAATCCTAATATGCCGCAAAAAAAGATTGTAAAAATAGATCCTTTCAATTGTTCAACGATTGAATATGGATCAGTTTCTCTAAGTTTTGAAACGGTTTCATTCAATGATGAAGCCGGTACTCCAAATCTTTCAGAGGTATTAATTAAATATTTAATTGTTAAGTCAAGAAGAGTAGCTTTTACAGAAGGGTCAATAAAATTAAATAAAACAATTTTAAAGGTAACCGAAATCAAAACGCCTATTACTGCTGCAATAAAATAGGTAGTAAAAGCTTCTTTAAATAAAAACACACCATTTAATTCTTTTTTTGTTTGAGATAGTAATATTATAGGAACAATTATAAAAACAGAAAAACTTAAAAGAGTTGTCCACCAAGCGATGAATAAATTGATGTCTATTGCATACATTGCAGCAGTAATTAAAGATAAAATTACGCCTGTTATGATGCCATAGGTGACCCCATTTCTTTTTATGATTTCATTTATCATTGTTCGTGTTTTAAGATTAATCCACAAATATAACAATTCCCAATATATTCGAGGATAAAAATCGCTTTTTACGATTATATAAAAAAAGTCATGCAAAGATTTGATTATTGGAAAAAAATTGTAAATTTGCAAACTCAAAATAATAATGTAAAACAAAAAGTTATAATGAGTTTATACCTTTTCTGTTAGAGGAAAAGCTTCAAGACAAGTTATAATTAACAAATAAAAAAGATTAACAAGATGAAAAAAGGAATTCACCCAGAAAATTACAGATTAGTTGCATTTAAAGACATGTCAAATGACGAAGTTTTTATTACTAAATCTACTGCAGATACAAGAGAAACATTAACAGTTGACGGTGTTGAATACCCAGTTGTGAAAATGGAGATCTCTAGAACTTCTCACCCTTTTTACACAGGTAAATCTAAACTTATTGATACTGCAGGACGTATCGATAAATTTAAAACTAAATACGCTAAACACGCTAAATAATAAAAGCTGTTTTTTAAAATATTGCCTTCCTCCCGACACTTCGGGACGGAAGGCTTTTTTTATTTTTATCTATTTGAAAACTTTGTAACTTTGAAGTCAATATTATAAAAGGGACGTTATTTGAATTAATTTTTAATCAACAACTAACCGAATCAACAAATACACAATTTTATGAACTACATACTTTTTGACGGACCTTCCAGAAATGCCCTATTGCCTTTTACTTTCACTCGTCCGGTTGCGGATATTCTTATCGGAATTATGACCATTCGTCAAAAATGGGAAATGCGTTTGGGTTCTACTACAACTACATTGACAGAGGAATATTTGTCCGAAAAATTTCCAATGGTAGAATTAGAAGTAAATGTAATGATAAATGCTTCCTTTCTGCCTAACGATGTATTGGTTGAAATGGTGAGTAATCTGGAGCCAAATCAAGCTATTTTCAAAGGTGATGAGGTAATTGCCTTTTACACCAATGATGAGCAGGAAGAAGTAGATTTCGATACTTATGAGATTTTAGAATACAATGAAGATTGTTTAACGGTGGAACATACTTGGGACATTTTTTTCAAAAATGATGCAGCAATACGAGAAGATTTTGAATTCTTGACCGAAGATAGAAGATCGCAACCCATTCCAAAAAGCGTTAACGTAATCGCTCCCGAAAATGTATTTATTGAAGAAGGTGCAAAATTAGAATTTGTTACTTTAAATGCTTCTACAGGTCCTATATATATAGGTAAAGATGCTGAGATTATGGAAGGCTCTGTAATCAGAGGCCCTTTTGCCTTGTGCGACAATGCGGTTGTTAAAATGGCTGCCAAAGTCTACGGAGCAACAACTGTTGGTCCGCATTCCAGAATTGGAGGCGAAGTTAATAATTCGGTATTGTTTGGTTATTCGAATAAAGGACATGATGGATTTTTAGGAAATTCTGTTCTTGGTGAATGGTGTAATATTGGTGCCGACAGTAATAATTCGAACCTGAAAAATAATTACGAAGAAGTAAAATTGTGGAGTTACGAAACCGAAGGTTTTGCTAAAACGGGACTTCAATTTTGTGGATTGATGATGGGAGACCATAGTAAATGCGGAATTAATACGATGTTTAATACCGGAACGGTAGTAGGAGTAAGCGCTAATATTTTTGGCAGCGGATTTCCTCGCAATTTTGTGCCGAGTTTTTCTTGGGGCGGTGCTTCGGGTTTTACCACTTATATCACGAAAAAAGCTTTCGAAACGGCTCGACTGGTAATGTCACGAAGAAATGTTGAGTTCGACGATAGAGAAGCTGCTATTCTAGAACATGTTTTTGAAGAGTCTAAAAAGTGGAGAAAAGAATAGTCCAATATTAGATTAATTTCTTAATAATATACCATTTTGTCATTTCGACAAAGGAGAAATCTCACTTTTGATTTCTCCTTTTTTGAAATGACAATTTTAGTTTTATAGATTCCTAAAAACTTTCTAATCTGCAAATTGTCTAATTATGTATTTAAACTATCTTTGCACTTTTAAAATCTGATAATCTAATTATCTAAAAATCTTATAATCTACATGATTACAGTTAACGATATTTCCGTGCAATTTGGTGGAACAACACTTTTTAGTGATGTTTCTTTTGCCATAAATGAGAATGATAAAATTGCACTTATGGGTAAAAATGGAGCAGGAAAATCGACGCTTCTTAAGATAATTGCAGGTCAAAGCAAACCATCAACCGGTAATATTTCGGCACCAAAAGATGCTGTTGTAGCTTATTTGCCTCAGCATTTATTGGCTACTGATGGCGCAACGGTTATGGAAGAAACCTCAAAAGCCTTTGGTGAAATCTTTGGGATGAAAGCTGAAATTGATGAAATCAACGAGCAATTGACAATTCGTACGGATTATGAAAGTGATGCATACATGAAATTGATCGAAAGAGTTTCTGACTTAAGCGAGAAATTTTATGCGATTGAAGAAGTAAATTATGAAGCCGAAGTAGAGAAAATTCTAATTGGTCTAGGATTTGTTAGGGAAGATTTTGACCGTCAAACGACCGAATTTTCCGGAGGTTGGAGAATGCGAATTGAATTAGCCAAAATCCTTTTGCAAAAACCGGATTTAATTTTACTGGATGAGCCTACCAATCACATGGATATTGAAAGTATTCAATGGTTAGAGGATTTCTTGATTAATTCAGCCAAAGCGGTTGTGGTGATTTCTCACGATCGAGCTTTTGTAGATAATATTACGAATCGCACCATCGAAGTTACTATGGGAAGAATCTATGATTACAAGGCTAAATATTCTCATTATCTGGAATTGAGAAAAGACAGACGCGTACACCAACAGAAAGCGTATGATGAGCAGCAACGCATGATTGCTGATAACAGGACTTTTATCGACCGTTTCAAAGGAACGTTTTCTAAAACAGATGCGGTTCAGTCTCGTGTTAAGATGTTAGAGAAACTAGTTATAGTGCAGGTTGATGAGGTAGATACTTCAGCACTAAAATTAAAGTTTCCTCCTGCAATACGCTCTGGTCAATATCCTGTTATTGTAAAAGATTTGTCAAAATCATACGGAGATCATGTGGTTTTCAAGGATGCCAATATCGTTATTGAAAGAGGCGAAAAAGTAGCTTTCGTAGGGAAAAATGGAGAAGGAAAATCGACGATGATCAAAGCCATTATGAAAGAGATTGAAATTAACGGCGGTAGTTTAGAAATTGGTCATAATGCACAAATTGGTTATTTTGCCCAAAATCAAGCCTCGTTATTAAATGAAAATGCCACGATTTTTGAAACGATCGATGATATCGCAGTTGGAGATGTTAGAACTAAGATTAAAGATATTTTAGGTGCTTTCATGTTTCAAGGTGATGATGTGACGAAAAAAGTAAAAGTGCTTTCCGGTGGAGAAAAAACTCGTTTGGCAATGATAAAATTATTGTTGGAGCCGGTTAATTTATTGATTCTGGATGAGCCTTCGAATCATTTGGATATGAAAACCAAAGATATAATTAAAGATGCGTTGCGGGATTTTGACGGAACTTTGATTCTAGTTTCTCACGATCGTGATTTTCTTGACGGATTGGCGACCAAAGTTTTCGAATTTGGAAACAAGAGAGTGGTAGAACATTTTGAAGATATAACCGGTTTCTTGGCTAATAAGAAAATGGAAAGTATGCGAGAGATAGAGAAATAATTCTATCGGAATCTTTATTGATTTAATAACGGAAGTTTTTAATGGCTTCATTTTAAATGCATAATAGGAAAAAGTATAGGTACAGATTGATTTTCCCGACTATCAGAATGATTGGTGGGATTAAATACTTAAACAAAATAGGAATTTTTAGTCGAACTTCCAGGCTTTTTGTTGCGCTTCACTCAGGAAAGTCCAGGCTACAATTCGGCTTGTTTTTTGGCCTTGAGCCATATCGATGGTTTTTATCTCCACTGCACTTACTTTGTTTAATGTTTTGTAAATACTGGACAGATTATCTCTTTTGGAAACCAGAGTAGTAAACCAAAGACATTGCATTGGATATTTTGCACTTTCGTAAATCATTTGGGTGACAAAACCTAATTCTCCGCCTTCGCACCATAATTCTGCATTATGGCCGCCAAAATTCAAAACGGGTTTTTCAGTTTTTGTGTCGCCGGTTCGGGATTCTAAATTGTTTATTTTTCGCACCGAACTTTTAGTAGCTTCATCTTGCGAAGCATGAAAAGGAGGGTTGCAAATAGTGAAAGTGAATTTGTCTTCGGGAGTGATTATATTTTTAAAAATAAAACGGGAATCCGTCTGCAATTGTAAACTAATCGGATCAATTAGCTTTTGGTTTGCCGCAATGATTTTTTTGCAATTTTGTATCGCATTTTCGTCAATATCGGTACCTACAAAACTCCAGCCGTAAGTAGCATTACCTATTATAGGGTAAATACAATTAGCACCAATACCGATATCTAAACCTTGAACTGTTTCTCCTTCAGGAATGATTCCGTTATTGCTTGAAGCTAATAAATCAGCGAGATAATGTATATAATCAGCCCTGCCTGGAATGGGAGGACAAAGATAATTTTTAGGAATGTCCCAATCTTGGATGTTATAATGACTGATTAATAATCCTTTGTTTAGTGCTTTTACAGCATCTGGATTACTGAAATCGATAGTTTCTCCCGAAGCGTCGGGATTGTGTTTATTAACAACAACGAAATTCTTTAATTCGGGATTGTCTTTGATTAATCGTTCAAAGTCGTACCCAAATCTGTCAAGATTTCTCGGATGTAAATTAGTCTTTTCGGTAATTGTTTTCGGTTTCATTTTCTATAATTCGGATGCAAAGGTAGTCAATCTCTTTTTGGCAATATATAAGATGCTTCTAATAGATGTAGGGAGAGTGTAAATTTGTTTTTTAAAATCAATCCATGCATTCCATCATCAGTAAATCACCTTGTTGATGTTCTATTGTTACTATGCCGTCTTTGGTAACATGATTACTGCTTCCGGTTCTGTAACCAATAGTTAAGCTGTCATCTTTTAACGGATAAAATAAATTATCAGAATGAATTCCGGTAACATGGCCAATTGGAATTAGCGAAATGGGCGTATTTGCCGTGTACCATTTTTCGAATTTATTGGGTAACAAAAATATTTTTGAATGGTCGTCGAGAATAACAATTTTTAACAAATTGCGATACCTGACTATGTTTGTCAGATTGGTAATGGTATGATCGGCTCTTCTTCCGGTTGCCCAAACGACGTTTACGGCCGGGATTTTTCGATGAATTAAATAATCAAATGCTTTTTCTAAGTCGGTTTTGTCTTGGTCTGGTGTGTGAACAATCTCTATAGGATATTGTGAAGTTTGGTATTGTTGCGGATCAAATCCTCGATCGAAATCTCCTAAAAGAACATCGACTTTGATGTCTAATTCCATGACTCTTTCCATGGCCGAATCCAATACAATTACCAAGGGAGACCATTCTAATAATTGTCCTAATAATTCCGGATGGCAGGCAGCGCCATTGGCAATTATTAAAGCTGGTTCTTGGTCGTCGCGAACGATGTGATGTGAGGACATTAGGATTTAAGATTTAGGATTGCTGATGCAAAAGTAGATAAAAGTTCTCGTTTTATCTCTTAAAGAAATAGCCCAGATTAGTTTGCTATACTGTTTTTTTTATCGGAGTTCAATGAACTTCGTTTGAAATGAAAAACATAACAGGTTCTAAACTTTAGTTTTGTGTCAGTAGAAGAGCGACCGGAGGAAGCTCCTTTTACGGGCTAGAAAACTGTTTAGAACCTGTTTTTGTTTGCAATGAATAGCGGGAAAAAGCTCCTTATTGTATCGTGTAATTTTTAATATCAACTTCGCTAAGGGAAAAATAACCCAATGGATAATCCGCAGAATTGGTGGTGTTAATGACATTCCCTCGAACTGTTGCGGGAGGAGATTGGAACGGGCCTCCGCCATTATTTCCTGCAATGCTGACCAAAACGCTCATGTAATTATAATAGGCTTTTGAAATGCCATAATGGGTGACTTCTATCTTGTCGCCAACTTTTAAATCGTTATTTTGGGAAATACTAAAGAATTTATTTCCATTAAAAAACTCGTCCTGATCGACGTAAAAATTAGATTTTATTTGGTTTGAATAGACGTATTTATACAGGTAATGATTTGTTTCATTAGCAGGATCAGAATAATAACTTTTGATCTCTATTGAATTTCCTGTAAATCCACCATTATTATTTTGAATGATTTCAGTTATCGGAGCGACTGATTTTAATGATTCAGTGGCGGTATATGTCGCGCCATTGGTAACGATGGTTAAAGTGTAAACCTCATTTAAAACAGGGGAGAAATTAGCGCAGATATATTCTCCTTTTATTGCGGATTCAGCAAAATAAAAAATAACATTAGAACGGTTTTTAATAGAGACAGTTGCTCCGGAAACCTTTGGAATTCCAGTGCTGTAAAAATCAGTCGTTGTGGTTAGTGTTATTTTTTGTTGGCTTCCTGATGTTCCTTTTTTCCAGTTTATTGATGCTTCTATAACCAATTTTGGAGCAGCTGTGTTCAAATCTACTGGAATAACATCTTCACAACTATTTAGAAAGAGTGCCAGAATAATAGCTAATAGTGGTTTTATTTTGTTCATGATGATTAAAATTTGAAGTTATAACTAACGGCTGGAACTATTCCGAAAATGGAAGTTTTTACCGCCTCATTACTACCTGTATCTGTATTTTGTCTGAAATTGATTGAAGCGGCATTTTTCCGGTTATACAAATTGTAAATGCTAAAAACCCATTCTCCTTTCCAGTTTCTGTCGGCATTTTTTCTCGGTGTCAATGTTGCAGCAATGTCGAGATGATGATAAGCAGGAAGACGATTTTCATTTCTCAAGCCATAACTTGGTACATTTATTCCCAAGTATTCGTATTGCCCGTTTGGATAGGTTACTGGTTGACCGGTTTGTAAAGCAAAATTAGCTCCAAAAGACCATCTTTCATTCAAATTATAAGAACTGGTAATGGCAATATTATGCAATTTATCATAGACAGAATTGTACCATGCTCCGTTGTTAATTCCTGTTTCGATAGCTTTTCTTCCCGGAGTTTGCTGCTCAGATTTGGATAAGGTATAAGATATCCAGCCGTTAAATTTTCCTTCGTTTTTTCGGAACATCACTTCTAATCCGTATGATCTTAATTGTCCGTTTAGGATCACTTGTTCAATGGCTTTGTTAGCTATTAAATTCGCTCCGTCTATATAATCCAATCGGTTTTTTACTTTCTTGTAATACGTTTCCACTTCAAGAGAATACATTCCGTCTTTAAAATTTTTGAAATAACCCAAAGCCACCTGATCAGCAATTTGTGGTTTTATAAAATTATCACTTGGCGTCCAAACATCCAGCGGAGTAGGCGATGAGGTATTCGAAATTAATTGTAAATATTGAACCATTCTGTTGTAGCTAGCTTTTACAGATTGGTCATCATTGATTTGATAGGCAAATGAAAAACGGGGTTCAAGATTATTAAAGTTTTCAATAACTTTATTGTTATCATAGAATTTTGTTCCAATAGGAGTCGCTTTTTCATAAATCTGTAAATCCGGATTGAATGTTACCGGATTGTTATTTTCATAAATATTTACGGTTGATTGTCCTAAACGGTAAAACATGCTATAGCGAATTCCGTAAGAAAGCGATATTTTATCCGAAATTTCATGATCAGCATTAATATATAAGGCGGGTTCGAATGCGTATTTTTTATCTAATTGATCAAAATTAATTCCGGAATTAGCATCAGAAGGTTTGATTGTTCCCGGATTAAAATCGTAATAAATAGCATTTACACCATAATTCAATTTGAAAGAATCCGTTATATAATTTTTGAAATCATATTTAATATTATAATTCTTGATTCCTGAATCCCATTTGAAACCAACAAAATCAAGATCTAAACCATAATAGTAGTCACTATAGATCAGTGATAAATTTGAAAATAATTTATCCGAAAATAAATGATTCCAACGCAGGTTTAAAATGGAGTTTCCATAAATATTAGTGAAACTTTTGTTTAAGCTAAAAACGTCTCTCCCAAAATATCCAGATAAATACAAGTTGTTATTTGGATTCAGTTTGTAACTCAATTTAGTGTTCAAATCATAGAAATAGGCCGAGTTGTTTTTTTGTTCTTCGGATAGTTTCAGGAATAAATGCGCATACGAACTTCTACCGCCAATAAGGAAAGAACCTTTGTCTTTTACTAATGGTCCTTCGACCAAAATCCTACTGGAGATTAATCCGATTCCTCCATTGACATGAAAACCTTTGCTACTTCCATCTTTTTGATAAATGTCCAAAACAGAAGAAGCTCTTCCGCCAAAACGAGCCGGGATTCCACCTTTGTATAACTTTAAATCCTTAATCGCATCTGGATTAAAAACAGAGAAAAAACCAAAAACATGGGAGGAGTTAAATATAGTTGCTTCGTCCAACAGAATCAAATTTTGATCTGCACCGCCGCCACGAACATTGAATCCGGAAGCGCCTTCGCCGGCATTGGTAACACCAGGAAGCAATAAGATTGATTTAAGAACATCCACTTCGCCAAGTACAACTGGCATTTTTTTAATGGCGGAAATAGAGAGTTTGTTGACGCTCATTTCCGGTTTCCGAATATCAGTTTTGGTTTTATTATCGGTAATAATAACTTCTTTTAAAGCTGTTTCATTAGTAAATAACTTGAAATTATTTTTTATGTTTTGGTTTAAATTTATGGATTCTTCAATGTTTTGGTATCCCAAATAGCTTATTTGAACCGCGTAAATTCCTTGTGGTAAAGTAATGGAGTAAAATCCATATTCATTAGTTGTAACTCCAGTTTTTAACTCTGGGATAATGATGTTTACGCCAATTAAAGTTTCGTTACTGTTAGCATCTGTTATGATTCCGCTTAGCGTAAATTTTTGCTTCGGGAATTCGCTTAAGTTTGTTTCTTGTGAAAAAGAAGCCAAAGAAGATAATAAAAGAATAAAAAAGACAATATTTTTCTTAGTAATCATTTCTTAGATTTTGATTTTGCAAATTTCAACTAATGGAAGTTAATTCTTGTTTAACAATTGTTAATGTATTGCTAAGATAAAAAAAAGACAACCGTTTCGGGTTGTCTTTTGTAAAGTATGGAAAAGATAAATTACGCTAATTTAGCATCTAAATTTTCTTTTATAGCTGCCAAGAAATTCTCAGTAGTTAAGTAATCCGCTTCAGTTAATCCTTCTGGTTTAACTAACATAGCTAAATCTTTAGTCATTTTTCCGCTTTCAACAGTGTCGATACAAACTTGTTCTAAGGTATGACAGAAATCAATTAATGGTTGATTTTCGTCTAATTTACCTCTGTGTTCCAATCCTCTTGTCCAAGCAAAAATAGAAGCAATTGGATTAGTAGAAGTTGCTTTTCCTTGTTGGTGTTGTCTAAAGTGTCTTGTAACAGTTCCATGAGCTGCTTCAGCTTCTACCGTTTTTCCGTCAGGAGTTACTAATACAGACGCCATTAATCCTAATGAACCAAATCCTTGCGCAACAGTATCAGATTGTACATCACCATCATAGTTTTTACAAGCCCAAACAAAACCACCACTCCATTTCATTACAGAAGCAACCATGTCATCGATTAAACGGTGCTCATAAGTAATTCCTGCTTCAACGAATTGAGTTTTATACTCTTTTTGGTAAACTTCTTCAAAAATATCTTTGAAACGCCCATCATAAGCTTTCAAGATCGTATTTTTTGTAGAAAGGTATAATGGCCATTTTTTTGTCAAAGCCATTTGGAAAGAAGAATGAGCAAAACCATAAATGCTTTCGTCTGTGTTGTACATTGCCATAGCAACTCCATCACCTTCATAATCGTAAACTTCCCAAGTTTTTGTTTCCCCTTCTTCAGGAACAAAAGTCATGGTTAATTTCCCTTTTCCTTTTATAACCGTATCAGTTGCTTTGTATTGATCTCCAAAAGCGTGACGACCAATAACAATTGGCTGCGTCCAACCTTGTACATAACGAGGAACATTTTTCATAATAATTGGTTCACGGAAAACGGTACCACCTACAATGTTACGAATAGTTCCGTTTGGTGATTTCCACATTTTCTTTAAACCAAATTCTTTTACACGATCTTCATCAGGAGTAATAGTAGCGCATTTAATCCCTACATTATATTTTTTTATTGCTTCTGCTGAATCAATAGTGATTTGATCATTAGTTGCATCTCTATTTTCAATTCCTAAATCGTAATATTTAATGTCTAAATCTAAATAAGGAAGAATTAGTTTTTCTTTAATAAAAGACCAAATAATTCGTGTCATTTCATCTCCATCCAATTCAACCACTGGATTGGCTACTTTAATTTTTGTCATAATGTATTGAGGTGTAATTTATTTATTTTAAAACGTGGCTACAAATATAAGAAAACGTTATCGTAAAAGGAAATACGTTTACATTAACTTTTTTTGTTTAATTTGAATTATCAAATTGTTGTTTTTAACCTCTTTAAAAGAGAATATGAAAAATATAGTATTTTTTTTTTGTCAAATAAAAACTCATAAAAGAGGAGAATAAAGTAAAGAAACCTAATTTAATTTGTGCCAAAAAAAAATCCCCAACATTGTTGAGGATTTTATAGTAAAGAGACAGTTGACTATCTTCTTTTGTCTTTAATTTTAGCTTTTTTACCAGTAAGTTCTCTGAAGTAGAAAATTCTAGCTCTACGAACTGCACCTTTTTTGTTGATTTCAATTTTTTGCAAAGCTGGCAAGTTAACTGGGAAGATACGCTCAACTCCAACAGCGCCTGACATTTTACGAATAGTAAAAGTTTCTGTATTAGCAGAACCTCTTCTTTGAATAACAACTCCTTTAAAAAACTGTGTTCTAGTTTTTTCACCCTCTCTAATTTCGTAGTAAACGGTGATAGTGTCTCCAGCTGCAAAAACTGGGAATTCTTTTCTTGTTACGAATTCGTCTTGAACGAATTTCATTAAATCTGCCATGATATATTTTAATTATGGGTTGCATTAAATCAACATTCACGGATCTCGCCAGAGGTTAAACTAATGTGGGCGCAAAAATACAACTTTTGTTTTAATTTACAACTTTTATTTTAAGTGTTCAGTCGCAGTCGCAGTTTTCAGTCTCAATAGACTTCAATTAGAGTGATAGATTAGATTTTACATCCAAATTTATCAGGGTTATTAATCATATAATTTATAATCTAACAATTTCAATAGTTTTGGTATTTAAATTAACTAGATTCAACTAATTAATGCAACTTTAGGGAAAAGATAAAGATATTTTTTCAAAAGAAAGGACTTTAAAGTCCTCTCTCTCGAATGGAATAAATGTTCTTTATTTGCTCCTGACC
>NZ_JBHZPZ010000017.1:0-79785 GCF_042787345.1 Flavobacterium xylosi
TCAGGAGCAAATAAAGAACATTTATTCCATTCGAGAGAGAGGACTTTAAAGTCCTTTCTTTTGAAAAAATATCTTTATCTTTTCCCTAAAGTTGCATTAATTAGTTGAATCTAGTTATATAAAATTAGCGGATTATTAGTTTTGTCTTTTATATAATTTAATGTTACTTCTTTATGACGTATGTTTTCAGAATTATTTGGTCCTGGGGTATCAACTAAAACTAACTTTAAATCTGATGAGTCAATATTTTTAATATCTCCTTCTATAAAAATCTCTATATCTTCCGTATTTCCTTTATCGTTATAGTCCTCAATAAATGATAAATCAATATTTTCTTTTTCTTCTAGAATTTCTCCCACAGCATTTTTAATAACTGCATCAAATCCTTCTTTACCATCAATATCTTTTATTTTACAAATAGTAGCAGTAGTGGCTTGGTTTTGACTAGGAAGTAAATCTTTACCAATCAAAGCATTAATCAATGTTGATTTACCAGCACTCATAGGCGCAATAAACACAACTGAAACTTCACTTTTATCAATCTCTTCTATTTTAGATAAAACTTGCATTTCCCCTAATTGCTTATATAAAGTATTTTCCTTACTTTCAACCATTGTATTGATTAATTCGTGAAGCTCACCCAAAACATTTTTATCCTCTATAACTACAATGTTTAGAGTAATCTTCCAATTACGATTTTTATGAATACTCATTTTTGAGACAATTTCTTCAACATTATTGCATTCATATTGTATTGAGGTAAAAGCAATCTCCAAGTCAGGACGTCCAAAATCTTCTCCAAGCTTTAATAAAAAACTTTCAAACCATTTTTCAATTCTGTTTTTTTCATTTTCTCTGATAATTTGTTTACACTGTTTACCACATTTTTCATTGTTAAATGATTTATCGTCTGTTTTGAAGTCAAATTTATAGGTATAACTATTGTAGGCAATGTCAATTTTCATATGTGTCTTGTGCGTTATAGGTTTTATTATTTTTTTGTCAAATTTGAAATTCTTTACTGCTAAATTGTGTCACTGAGAGTATTTATTTTTTAAACTCTTAACCATCCTCTCAATGTCCTCATCCGCTTTTTTCAAATTAGCCAATGTCAATTTCAAATCAATTCCATTGGTTGTTATGTTGGCAGGATTACTTAACCAATCTTCCATTTTACGTTTGCCTTTAGACTGATTGATACATCTTAGTGTAACAGCAACATTTTCGGGACAGTTAACCACCAAAGCGATCTGCTCATCGGTTAATACTGATTTGTATTGGGCATGAACTGCTTCAGAGGATCTAAGGTGCTCATAATCGTAGGGGTCACCGCCTCGTAATGTTTTTCCAGTGTAAACATCAATATATAATGCAATTCCGTCACCACCTCTTTTCAGAGCTGCTTGTTGCATTGAGGCTTTTGTTTTCGTGAAAATCTTATCTATTTCCGTACGTCTGTACGGTCGGTCAGAATCTATCATTGAGGAATGAATATTAAATTTATTTTTAAACTATTGTTAGAATAAAACAATAATTCATTATTAAAAATACGAATTTGCTGAGCCGGTTACGCTCGAAATGAGGGAACTTTTCGTTCTGCAGTATTCAAAACAATAATTTGACATAGTTTATAATTTTTATGGTTTGACAGCCTGTATTTTCCCAAAAATATAATTTCTATTTCTATAAAATCATTCGTCTTGCCAAAGTACCTTTCTAGCCGATGAAAGTACCTTTCTGGCTGCTAGACAAGAAATCCACCCCTTAAAAAAATCTAAAAAAAGGAGTATCAACCTTATCCTTTTAACCTTATCCTTGTCTTCATTATATGCCGCTCCCGCACGAATCATCGTATGGCACGTCATATTGTAATCTCAAACATGCCATAAACAAATACAGCATCAAGTAGCGCTTTTTGACCAACATATCCAGTTGTCTGCTAACATACACTTACACTCCACGTCTTTTCCAATTAATCATAAACAATCTCTATTAGGAGAAACAATTAGTCTTTATTTCTAATTAAAAGCCCGATAGCGCCGATTTCTAATCCGTGCCTCTTCCACTAAGGCAAAATGTCAAAAATCGACAAGTTAAAACTCCGGAGTGTAATCACTTCAAAGTTGATATTAATCTAAATTAATGATAGTATCTACAGAAACTTAGTTTTTAGAAGTATCCTGACATCGAAATCTACATTAGACATTACCTCATTCAGCTTCACAAAATCCTTTTTTAGTCGAAGTATTTATCAATTCAAATTCATCATGAACAACGTCGAAGGGCTAAATTCACTTTTAAAACAACATATTGTACCTTTAATTATAATTTTTAAAGATATATTTTATGGAAACCATCGAATTAACTAGAAAAGAATTATACGATATAGTATGGTCGACAACACTTTCAAAGTTGACACAGCAATATGCATACAGCAATGACGGAATAAAAAAATTGTGTAAACAATATGAAATCCCAATGCCTGACGGTAGCTATTGGTCAAAACTCAAATTCAATAAGAAGTTCAAAAAAGAAAAACTGAATCCGGCCTTTGGTGGTGTGGATAAAATCGTTTTAACCCTAAGGGAAGAAGGTAATCTAATTAATGTAGACCAAACACCGTTAACGATAAGAACCCACGAAATTGAGAATGATCCTAATGCTCCCTTAATTGTTCCCGATAAAATAACAAAACCGGATATTCTGACCATACAAACCAAACAATATTGGCAAGGCAAAATTTCTTTCACTTCATATCGAGAGGATAATAGAATTACATACCCAATCAGAGTTAAAAAAACAATAGAGAACGAGCGTTGAGATTTATGGACACACTTACCAAATTACTACGATATAGAGGGCATACTTTGTCAAAACAGTACGGTTATGATTGTGTACTTATAGATAATATTTATGTCGAAATTGATTTAAGGGAAGCATCAAAACGAATCCCGCCAACAACCAAATATGGTTCTTCAGAATACATTCCAACAGGAGACTTTATTTTCAAAGTAGGTAAATACTCAGGAGAAAGAGAATGGCGTGATGGTAAGGTAAAATTAGAAGGAATGTTAGCTAGAATAGTGGCCAAACTAGAACTCATTGCACAAAGAGAAAAAGAATGGGAAGAACGAGCTAGAATATCAGCTTTAAAAAGAGAGGAAGAAGAAAATCGCCTGGTAGTAATCAAAAAGCGAAGGGACGAAGAAGTTGATAAATTTAATAGATTAGTTAAACTTTCAGAACAATATGACAAAACTCGTATAATCAGGCAATATATTGAAGCTGTAAAACAAATGGCAATCAATACCAATAATCTAACTCCTGAGAAACTAGAATGGATTGATTGGGCAACTAACAAAGCAGATTGGGTTGATCCATTAATCAATAAACCGGATGATATATTAGATTAGTAAATTACGTACTGGACATGTAGTGTTCCATAGTTTTAAATCTGAGCTAATACTCCAATTCTTTAGCTTAAATCAGCGGAAACATGAACCGGGAAAAAATCACAATTTTGAATTCCTTTATTAAGTTATTTTCACCTTTACGGTTTCCCGTAAGGATTCAATTTTACATTGTATTAATTTTATATTTTACTTTAATATTGAGTTTGACAAAAAAGTATTGATTTACTATTTATTGTTTTAGAAGTAACAAACTATAAAACGGGAACCAACAACGACAGGCGACAATTGATATTCTCTGTAGATAAAAGGTTATTTTTTTTTTTAACGCTCTTCTTAATATTAGAATGGATATAAAATAAAAATTATTCGTTTTTTTATCCGTCACGTTTTGTCGGACTAAAATAATACTTTAGCATAATTAAAAAATAAACCTATGGCAAAAGTAATATTTTACAAACGCTATTTATACATCGTTGATCGATTAAAATCGGTTCCTAGTAATTTTCAGGATTTACATAAACTGGTGATGACTAAACTTGAAAATGAGGATTTGAGTGCTAATTTTGAATTTTCAGCTCGTACTTTCGATAGAGATAAAAAAGACATACTGGATTTGTTCGGTATTCTTATCCAGTACAATCGAAAGGATAAGGTGTATTATATAGATGAAGACGTTGAAGATCCTTCGGTGTCAAGAATGATTGAGGCATTTTCCATTCATCAGGCACTTAAAGAAGGAAATAAAATAGCACCAAGTATTCACTTGGAAAACAGAAAATCTTCAGGAACCGCCTTGATAAACGGCATTTTATACGCCATTCAAAACAATTTCCAAATCGCATTTACCCACACCAAATTTTGGAATATGGAAATTACCCAAAGAACGGTAAAACCCATCGCGATTAAAGAATCCCAACACCGCTGGTACCTGATAGCCCAAGACAACAAAAACGGGAGTATAAAAAATTTCGGTTTCGACAGAATCGCTGATTTGAAAATTTCAGCTGACAAATTCAAGCCCATCGTTTTTGATATGGATAAAAAATACCAACATGCCTTTGGAATTGAAACCTACGAACCTGTTCAAAGAATTGTACTTTCTTTTACGTGGCAGCAAGGAAATTACACAAAATCTTTCCCTCTCCATTCCTCACAAAAAGTTTTACAGGATACAGAGGAAGAACTCCTTATTGAATTATACATGCATCCAACCAATGATTTCATCATGGAATTGCTTAAATATGGTGATCAAGTTGAAGTATATGAACCTTCAACATTACGCAAAGCAGTAAAAATCCGCATCGAAGAAATGATCAAAATATATAAGTAATGAGCCATTCTTTTACCGCTATAGATTTTGAAACAGCACAAGGCTACCGTTGGAGCATTTGCCAGGTTGGACTGGTAAGAGTCGAAAATGGAATTATCACCCAAGAAATCAATTTGTTGGTGCAACCACCAGACAACTACTACTGGCAGCGTTTTACGGAAATTCATGGAATTTCGGCAAGAGACACCATAAATGCACCTACTTTCGACCAAATTTGGCACAAGATTGCGCCATTTATAGAAAATCAAACTGTAATTGCGCACAATGGATTTGGTTTTGATTTCCCGGTTTTAAGCAAAACATTGGAACATTATGGAATGTCAGCACCGGATTACAATAAGTACTGTACTTATAAGATTTTTAGGTCAAATTTAGCTACATTGTGCCAAGAACATAACATTCCGCTAAATCACCACGATGCATTGAGCGATGCTAAGGCTTGTGCAGAGTTATATTTAAAGCATTTAAAAAATAGAGTTTAATAATAAAAAATAAAAAAAATATGAGTAATAATATATTGACAATCAAAGAATATTTTGATAACAAAACTTTTGCAATACCACATTATCAGAGAGGATATAAGTGGTCTGCAAAAGAGAAAGATGAAGATAAAAGTTCAGTTCATTTTTTCTGTGAAAGCATTAAAAACGCATACATTAATAATAAAAAAGCTGATTATTTTATTGAGGCAGTTACTGTTGTTCAAGAAAATAAAACTGCTCCTATTATACTAGTAGATGGACAACAGCGCACAACAACTTTGTATTTAATATTTATCGTACTTGGAGATTTTGATTTTTTAAAAGATGTTATTTTAGATTATAAAATTAGAAAAGATTCAGATGAATATTTGAAATACCTTTTGGCTAGTGAAGGAAAAATAGAATCCAATACTACGGTGCAAGACATCTTTTACTTTAATGAAGCGATAGAAACTATAAAAGATATTTTCAATGAATTTTTAAATGATAGTGGCTTCAAAAAATTTATTAAGAATAATGTCAAACTGCTTTTCAATACAATTCCGGCAAGCAAGGCGGTAAATACCTTCATTGCTTTGAATGGACTGAAAGCTATTATGAAAGATGAAGAATTAATTAAATCTGATATATTAATACAATCGTCTAGACCCCTTTTTGAAATATCTGGCACGATCGACAGAGAAGAAGAATTTGGATTCGAATGGAAAATAAACGAAGATCGAGGGAGACTTGCCCGCAATTGGGATAAATGGTTGTATTGGTGGAATCAACAAGAAGTAAGGGATTATTTCGGTATAGGAGATAGACATCCATTGTATTTTTTACTGGTAACTTATTGGAAAATTGAATCTGAAGACAGCAAAAAAAGTTTTGACTTTCAAAATTTTAAAAATGAATTCATATCAAGTCCACGAGATGCAAAAAATCATTTTGAAGGACTAAGAAAGCTTCAAAAAACATTTGAGGATTTATATAATAATCCTGAATCTTTTAATTTGATGGGTATTATATTAAAAACGAGTAATTCAAAAGAAGAAGCACTTCATTCTTTTTTGGATAAAAAAAATGAATCCAAATTAGCTTTCAGTGAATATGCTAAATGGTCTTTAGTTAATGCAACACATTTAGAAATTATAAATAATACTAAAGAAATAAACTCAAAAACTAATAAAGAGCACTTAATTAAAATGGAGAAAGCGATTTCTGCAATTGACTTGTTAAACGAAAAATTTGTCTATTGGGATGAAAATGATGCAGAGTATAATGATTCAAGAAAGGAATTTACTTTTCGTTTTTTAATGTATTTGAATTTACTAGAAGATACTAATTTGAAAAGGAAATTTGACTTTTCTATTTGGAATAATCGTTCCCTGGAACATATTTATCCAAAATCAAAGAAAAGCAATTTAGATTTTGAAAAGACTGAATTTCAAGAAGGGAGTATTCACTGTATAGGAAATTTAGTTTTACTCTATGGTAAAGATAATTCTGCATTTGGAGCTAAAGATTTTGAAGATAAAAAACAAGTATATTTTAATACTGGAAAAGGATTAGAATTCAAAAGCAGAAATTTGATACATACGCTATCCGTTTTTGCAAATTCCGAATGGGATACAAAGGATATCCTTGCAAATAAAAAAAAGACAATTAATATTTTAAAAGCACAATATGGCATCAATTAATCTTAAATTAGAAAACACCAAAGAATATTCATTGTCACAATTATTCTCGACACCAAATAGAAAAATAATCATTCCCGATTTTCAAAGAGATTATTGTTGGGGCGATAAAAGCCATGGCGATAAAAAGATAGAAATTGTCTCTGCTTTTCTTGATACATTGATAGAAGAGCATAAAAAAGGAGAAACTACTTTAGGCAAAATTGATGTATATGAAAATCCAACTGACCATATCTATTTGACGGACGGTCAACAGAGACTTACAACACTATACTTCATCATTGGAATGCTTTGTAAAAAAGTCAGAAATGAAGAACTTAATTCAAAACTAAAGCAATGTCTTATTTCAAAACAGGAAGAGTCTCATGATGATAAAGAACCGTATTTACAATACGCTATTAGAGAAAGCAGTTTGTTTTTCCTTCGTGATTTAGTAAATGATTTTTTTATAATTAATAAAGAGATTGCGGTTGAAGCGATTGGAAAGCTACCTTGGTATTTTAAGGAATATGATTTAGACCCTACAATTATCAGCATGATCAATGCATTACAAATTATTGAAAGAAAACTAAAGGAAACTGATAATTTCAAATTAGACGAGTTTGCAGATTTTATAATAAACAAAGTGAAAATTCAATATTATGACGTACAAGACAGAAAGCATGGGGAAGAACGATTCGTTATAATAAATACCACAGGGAAAAACCTTTCGGTTTCCGAAAATATAAAACCAATTTTACTTGGAAATATTGATGATGATATTTATTCAAAACAATGGGAAGACAGAGAAAATTTCTTTTGGAATAATCGAAAAGAATGGGAGTATATAGCTGATGACGGTGTGAATGATTTTTTAATATGGAGTTTTCAAATTATCGAAAAACAAGAATCTATAGATTTGATAAAAAAATCAAAACAATTTTTTAAAGATGGTAATAAAAAAAATACTGAAGTTTTACTTGAACTTCACAATTATTTTATTGCAATCAATGATTTAATAGGTTTATTAGATTCGAATCCTGAGATACAAAAGCAATTTAAATTTATTAATGAATACAACAAAGTGGAAGGATTATTGGGATTAAGAAATTTATCTAAAGATAAAACTCAAAACATACTCTTACCCTTGCTTTCTTTTATGGTAAAATCTAAATGCGATGAAAATGAAGTTTACCGTTTTATCCGTCGTTTAAGAAAAAATTATTTTGACAAAATTTGGAAGGAAAGAAATGATAATTACTTAGATTGGAGATACATTTTACAAATCATTGAAAAATCAGATTCTTTAGAACATATCTTAAACTATGAATCTGAATTTAATGAAATACAAAACGTTCCATTAAATATCTGGTTTAATACGGAAGAAAAGTTAAAAGCTAGCCTACAAGAACAACATTTAGTATCTATCGAAAAATGGGAAGATCATAAATATTTTATGGGAGATTTATCTTTTTTGTTTAAGGCAAGCTTATTAAATGATAATGAAAGTGTTCAACCTGAATTATTAGAATTTTCTAATATCAATTTTACTTTGGTTTCAACAATATTTGAGAATTATCAAAACACTATTGGTTTGATAAAAAATGAACAAACTGCAAATAGTAATAAAAGGTTAGCTAATTTATTTAGATTATTCAGAGTTTTCATTGGTTGTAATAAAGTGGAACATATATACAAAGCCTCATGGGATTTTGAAGGTGTTCTGTTTTCAACTTTAAATAGGAATCATTTAAAGAAATTGGATTTTATGAAATTATTGCGTTCAAACGAAATGGAAAATTATTGCACTGATTATATTATCTCAATTGTAAATAAAGACCATCTTTTTGAATTTGAAGATTTTAATGTTGAAAAATTCATTAAGTCTTGGCTTGTTTTGAAAGTGTTTAATGCGAATAGAAACAATGTCTTATTATCTTTTTGGGATGGAAATGAGACAGGAATTGCTGCTTATAGAAACAAAGATGATAATAAATTAAGTCCCGAATTAGATTTTAGTATAGAAAATTCAATTTGCGGATATGGAGTAAGAAGTGGATTTGGTTCTGGAAACAAAGTTAGATATGCTGAAAACAAAGATAACTGGTTACAGCCCGAAATTATTGATAGCCCATTTGCGACAATAGATTTTGAAAATTTTCATAAAAAAACTATTACACTAGATGAAGTTGACGGAAATAAAAGAGTAATTTCAGAAATAAAGAAAACACTAATTTATTCTGCAAATTGCATAGAAGCATGAAAATCTAGATTTTATTATGTTAAAGTAAAACGACACTTTTCAGGTGTCGTTTTTTTATACAATAATTTATCTCCGCCGCATTCTGGCATTAGCTTCGCCTAAGTTTGCTTAATAAAGGATTCCACAAAAACCAAAAAATAGGCAAACTACAAAATAACGACATGGCAAATTCAAGAAAAAAGATCCAAAAACGTATTGAAACGTTTATAACCCGAAAATTTAAAATAGAATCTCAGCTAAATGAAAAATACAGCTTTAATAATTTTATTGTTGGCGATTCAAATCAAAGTGCGGTTTCGGCAGGAATTTTTGTCACGAGTCATTTGGGAGAAAAATTATTCAATCCTTTGTTTATTTTTGGAGGAATGAGTTTTGGAAAAACGCATTTGGTTCATGCAATAGGCAATAAAATAAAAGAGAAGTATCCTGAGAAAAGCGTCTTATATACTTCTTCTGAAATCTTTGCACAACAATACATCGATTCAGTAAATAACAATAATCGGGATAAATTTGTCAATTGGCTGCAATCGCTAGATGTTTTAATATTGGAAGACATTCAATGCCTATCCGGTCAAACTACAGTACAGGAAGTTATCTTAGAAGTATTTAATAATTTTTGTCAAAAGGGCAAGCAAATCATAATTACTTCTAATAGGGCACTAATCGACATGCAGAGCATTAATCCCCAACTATTGTCTCGTTTTAAAGGAGGATTAACGGTAGAACTGCAACAAACTGATTATGTAACCCGAATGGCAGTCCTGAAGAATTTATTGCTTTCCAAGAATGTAGAAATACCCGTAAAAATCATAGACTATATAGCCCGAAATATAAAGTCAAATTTGAAAGACCTTAAAGGTTGTTTACATTATCTGCTTTCAGAAGTAAAACTTAATAAAAAAGAAATAACGCTAGAGTTTACAAAAAATGTTATCAGGAAAATTAACTCCATAGCCAGTTCGTACTTCGTAATGGATTTAACCTATGACTGTACAAATACGATTAAAGTAATCGGTATAGGAATTGCGGGTGGCAATAGTGTAAACGATATGATTCAGCAAGAGATTAAAGGAGCTGATTTTATGGTTTGCAGTAATGATGCTAAAGTAATCGAAAATAAGAGGATTACACACAAAACTCAGCTGGGCAACGGCACCAAAATGGTTGTGATAATTGCTGAAATGGGAGGAGCAGCAGAAATGGATACAGCATTGATAATCGCACAACTGGCAAAAGAAAGAGATAATATCACAATAGGTATTGTTTCAATTCCATTCCTTTCTGAAGGAAAATTAAATGATGAAAAAGCACATTCAGAGATTAAAAAAATGCGGAAACAATTTGACTCGCTAATAGTTATTGATAATAACAAATCAAATCACCGCAATGAAAATCTTAATTTTGAATCGGCATTTCAGTTTATCAATGATACTATCACAAACATTGTAAAAGGAATGGTTGAAATGGTATCACACAGAAGATTTGATCTAAAAGATATCAGAACAGTATTAGGTAATAGCGGCTTATCTTTAGTTGGCTCGTCTATCGTTTCCGGTGAAAATAGGGCTAAAAATGCAATTGAGTCGGCATTATTTTCTCCGCTGTTGAAAGAGGACAAAATCGCCAACGCCATGAACGTTTTGTTATTGGTCACAAGTGGTACAATTGCAACAACGATTGATGAAATTGGCGAAATAAATGATTACATACAATCAGAAGTAGATTACAAGGCCAGTATAATTATGTCTGTTAGTGAAAATATAAATCTTGGCGAATCAATTGCAATTACAATAATTGCAACTGGGTTTGATACTTCGATAGAATAAAATCGGAAAATAAATCCATGAGAAAAAACATTTTTGAGATATCTGAAATGACACTTCCCTCGCTAGTGTCTTTTTTTTAATACAAAAAAATCAGACTGACACACTTTGGCTTTTCCTTCAAATATTTTTGCGTTATAACAATTTAAAAATAAAATTATGGGACAGATGGTTTCACACAAAGGAGAATTATTAAGAATTAATGTGGCAAAAAACTTCATTGAGTATTCCTCCAATAATGGAAAAGTATGGCACAGAAGAAGCGGTCAATCTCATAGCATGGGAACATTACAGGACCTAATGGATAGTGGTGACGAAATTTTAGTTACAACATCAAAAGGGCTATATTATTCTTCGACCGAAGGAAAGGTTTGGCATAGAAGAAGTTAGTTTATATGAAAGTGTATTATTGCTACTTGGAGATTTTTGATGAAGAAACACAACAATGGGAATATGTTGCCAACCCTAATCAACTTCCTGAAGATCTCTATTATGATCAGTTTTTCAGCGATATTGATAGAGAAAGTTTGTTTTTCTTTTTTAAAGAGATGGAAAATCAAGGAGAATTAACATTACTGACAAAATGGAAAGGTATACCTGCTGACGCATCGTTTTCTGTAACGAATAACTATTACTTCTACCTTGAAAATATAAAGATGTGTACCGATGCGTCCTATTTTTATTTAAATGAATTATTTGATTTTGATTACAATTCAACAATAGACCTTTACAAATTTCCTAGACATGAATATAAAAATTTCAAAGAATATAATTATGAGAATAAACAGATAAATAACCCAAAACATATTTCTTTTAGAAATTATTTGGGAGATAATTTTATTGAGGAATTAAATTTGCTTAAACGATTTGAACGTTATGAAAATTGTAGAATTATTTATTTTGTTGATGCTGATTTAAATGGATGGGATGATGGGACCATTCAGCCTGAACCTTATTTTAAAAGATTTGACAGAGGAATAGTAGGTAAAGGTATTACTGATCAGGATTATGGTGAAATTGAATCCTTAAACTATAATATTCTTTTTTATTTCATCGAAAAAACAGCAACACTTGAAAACGAAGATGTTGTTGAACGACAGGAAAATTTAGGAATAAGAGTAAGAGATATTTTTTTAAATCATTTAAAAAAAACAATTCCTATCCAGGATTATGAAATACACAATGCTAGACTTACTCAACAATTTTGGATATTAGAAAAAATTTTTGTTTTTGGATATTATAATGGAAGAGTTGATGATGAAACTGTCGGATATTTTTGTGGAAACTACCCTATTTTTAAAAGTAGTCTTACATCATATGAATCATTTACTTACGGTGATGATTATGAAGTTGATTGTGGTGGATATGGTTTTAGGAGTCGATTTGATTTTGAGACATTTAAATTAATCCTACGTGGATTTTGTGAAAAATTTGAATTTGAAATAAAGATAATTTTTGAACTATTTTTAAAAATAGCAAAAACAAATAATTATAAATATTTACTTAAAGAACTGGAGGAAAAATTAAGTAAAAGGAACAGTGAATAAACTCAAATAAAAACTTAATAATAGGTACTGAATTGACAACTTGCAAACTGAAAATAAATCTTTATGGAGAAGCTTGGAAATTGAACCAATTATTACTCACTAAAGATCAAAAAATAAAGTTCGAAGTGATAGCCCAAAGAATGAAGCAGCCATTAGAAGAAGTTATTATTGATCCATATTTTTACTACTTACTCAAAAGTAAAGCAATCCTATCAGACGAAGATTTGGCAGGAAACTGCATTGAAGGGCTTTTAAACACACCAAAAAACCAAATAGAGATTTGGTATAGAAACCGGAAAGTGCAAAAATTAAAATGCAATGATTTAAAAGAAGAATTAGTACTCTTTCCATTATACAACACTACAATCCAAAAAATGAAACCCTGTTTAGAAAAAGGCTTGTATGTATAACAAAAGGAAATAGGTTTAGTTGGGAGTTTTGAAATCAAGACAGATAACTTCAATCTAAATGATTTAGAATTTCAACTATTACAATCAAACAAACACTTGCTCTTAAAAGGATTGGTTTATAATAACCAAGTTTTAAAAAGCAAAAAGAAAGATACTTTAATTACTTTTCAGAACAGCTTTGAAATAACCTAGAACTGCAGGATATATCTACAAATACTCTTTTTGTGGAAAAAGTAGTCAATTGGTCTTTATTGTTTTAATACTAAGCTTTTAAATCCCTACATAAAATGGATCGATACAAAGGGAAGTTTCATATATAGAAGGGTTAGCATAGGTGCTAACTAGATTATAGATCCAAAAATTGATTTACTACTTTTCCGCTGGATCGTTGCGACCAGAAATGGGGCCTATTGGAAATTAAAGATAATTAAACAATTGAATGCGATTGGAAAGTCATCGCGGAATTTACATATCCTACAGCTGCAAAAATGTTGTCTGATTTTAAGATTAATCGACTTGATTTTATATCTAGAATCTACTCAAAACAAAATCTCAAACTTTATTCACTAATTAATCTTCTCAAACAATTCAATATCTAGAAGATATTTTTGAAACTGTTTTTAAGGCGACATCGTTTGGCGTTAATGCCAATTAATTTTGGTGTAAATAAAAGAACAAACTATGTATAATAAAAAACCACAAGAATTAGAAGTTTTAGGCTCAACTAACAATTCCCTTAAAGATACATCCAAAATCGATAAAAAACCATTACATATTATAGCCCTGGGAGGAGCTGGATGTAATTTTTTAAGATTTATTTATAATCATGGAGTTAAGGCAAAATATACAGCTGTATCATCAGAGTCAGGGAATATTCCTAAAGACTCTACAATTGAATTTATCCATTTTGCACCACCACAAAAAGAAGTAATGATAGATCGCGGTACATTTGTAGATAAGCTTGTTTCTATTGATATGAATAATCGACTTCAAATGCCTGATGCTATTTATAAACACTTAGCATCAGACGATAAGTTCATTATTATTTCTGGGCTAGGTGGTTATATAAGCTCTTTTTTCACGGAAGATACTGCAAATTATCTTTCGAAGAATGGAAAAACTTTTTTAATAATATGTACTCTCCCTTTTAGTTTTGAAGGTGAAAGAACAAGATATGCAGAAGACACAAGAAAAAAATTAAGTTCATTTGATAATTTCAAATACATAGAACATAATAGTCTGAAAGAAAAGTACGGAAACGTGGGTTTTAAAGCAGCTTTTCAAAAAATAGACGAACTATTTCTTGACATTGTTAATGATTACATCGCAGAATAAATTAGAAAAATATTTTGACAAGATTAAGTAATGGAAAATAAAGCCAGCTCATATTTAATTCAATTTCTTTTAGTTATAATAATTAGCAGTTGTAATTCTAATGATAAAAAAACTATTTCTAACAATAAAAAAGAGATTTCAAGTCATCAATTTGCTATTCCAAAAGTTTTCTTTAAAAAATTTAGAGGTTCATTGTCTAACAACAAAATACTCAATTTATATTTAACAAAAAGCGTGAATACTAATAATGGTACAGATGGAGACACTATTTTAAGTTGCGTTATTGATGATTCAAATAGTAATAAACCACGAATGTTTACAGGAGAAATGACTCCCAACGGTTCTTTTAAATTTAAAAATAATAAAGGAGGAATTAATATCAGTGGAAAATTCGTTTCGGTCTCAAAAATTAAAATCAAATATCTAGACTCGCAAAAGGGATTTTTTTCTAACATAGAATTAGTTGAAATCAAAGAGAAATTCAAAATATTTCCTGAAAATTATTATAAAGAAGAATTACAAACAAATACTGGAGAAGCTGTATGCGACAGTACTCGTTTTTTTATAAACTTGAGCGTGCCGGTTTTTAAATCAAAGGAAAATAATTCGGATAAAATCATTAACAATGCTATAAAACAAGATATAGGTTTAAAGACAAATCAAACATACGAAGAATTCATTAAATTAAATCTTCCGCATACTTTTGGTTATTTTGTTTTAAATATCGATGTAGTTTATTTGGACAACAATTTTTTGACACTTCAAGAATATACTCGGGAAGCCCATTGTGGAGCTGCTCACGGCGATTGGTATATTTCTTATATTAACTTGGATCTTGAAGCAAATACTCTACTAAAACTAGAAGATATTTTTCAGAAAAAGTACTTGAAAAAATTAAAAATTATTTGCAGACAAAAATTCAAGGAAAAGTATAATTTACAAGAAGAAGATCTTGAAAATTTTTACCTACCTGAGGATTTTGCATTATACAGAAATGGTATATCATTGTTATTCCAACCCTATGGGAATGGTATAGGGATTTATACAGGAGGCACAACTGATGTTTTTATCCCGTTTGCTGAATTAAGCGATTTAATGAATCCAAAAACAATACTAACTAACCGCCTATTAAATAGAGAATAGCATCAAATTTATATGGAAATAGAATATTCAGATATAATAGAATAAAAATTGAAGTTGAAGATTTTGCAAATCAAATTACCAACGATGAAAGTCTAAAAAAATCAGCCCTGCAAACAATGCAGTCAACATGCAAAATACGAATAAAGGAACCAGCGGCCAAAATAAACAATCTACCCAGAATCAAGGCAATACGGGCAAACAATTGAATCCTAATCAATCTGCTAGCAAGAAAAAATAAGTAGATTATATCCTAAAAAAGTTCCTAATTGAATACCTCCATAATCTGAATATAGAATTTTGGAGGTTTTTAATTTTTACATGGTAAATGTTTGTTTGTTACCGCAAAAAATAAAATTCTATGAAGTCAATTCATTAATGTGTTATATCCGTTCGCTCGGAATTACATCCGTGCCCTTTCCTATGTTTTTTTTGTCACAAATAGATACTCTTTTTGTTACACAATTAATCGTCATAATATAGTCCAAACGTTTGGTATAATAGCGCTGTATATTGCATTTAATCCAATAAATTGGACTAGTTTGAAATCACTGGCGGTACTAAAATTAAAGCAATTATTTTGTCGCAAAAACAGGAGGTATTTGCGACAAAACAGCAAAAATAATTCAAGTCCAAATGATAAAAAAAAGGAGTTCACAATAATTAAAAATACAAAATGTATGTTATTTCAAACATAATTGTTACTTTTGTACATAATAACGAACATTTTTTTAAAATGACAACTAAAAAACAAACCGTTTTTCCAAAGTATGACAAAGTACTGGGACAAATGGGAGAAAATATAAAGATGGCTCGTAAAAGGCGAAAATTGACTATGGTACAAGTAGCCGAACGAGCAGATATCGCAAGATCAACGCTACACTTAATCGAGTTAGGAAATTCAAGTGTGGCAATGGGGGCTTATTTCAATGTGCTTCGTGTATTGGGGTTGCAAGACGATTTCCTAAAACTAGCAGCAGACGATGAACTAGGAAGAAAACTCCAAGACCTCGAACTTCTAAAATAGTAAATATATCGTCAGTTCGAGTGATTTTTGCGCAATGTAATGGAGTAAAAATAGTATCGAGAACCATCTAATAATCTAAAATGGCCACAAAAACCAACATATACGTTTACGCACATTGGCAGGGAATGCCTGAACCCAAAATCATTGGTGTTTTGTCTGCACAACAAGCTAAAGGTAAAAAAGCATTTAGCTTTGAATACAATAAAGACTGGATAAAATCGGAACAAAAGTTTCTGTTAGATCCGGATATTCAATTATATGGAGGACCACAATACCCTAACCAAAAAGAAAACTTCGGAATATTTCTGGATAGTATGCCCGACACTTGGGGAAGAACGCTAATGAAACGAAGAGCGGCCCAAGAAGCAAAAGAAAAAGGAGAAAAAGCACCAACACTTTATGATATTGATTTTCTGTTAGGAGTATACGATGAAAGTCGTATGGGAGCCCTGCGCTTCAAGACCGATCCAAACGGTGAATTTCTCGACAACAACAAAACAGCTTCTACTCCACCATGGTCATCCATTCGTGAATTGCAAAACGCAGCCGCTAATTTTGAAAATGATGATGATAATGATGACGCAAAAAAATGGTTGTCTGTCTTGATGGCACCAGGTTCCTCACTCGGTGGTGCTAGACCAAAAGCTAATATTCTAGACAATGATAAAAGCCTTTGGATCGCCAAATTTCCATCCAAAACAGACACCACAGACAAAGGAGCTTGGGAGTTCCTTGCTTATCAACTAGCAATTAAAGCAAGGATTGAAATGGCTCCCTGTCGAATAGAAAAAATAATTGGCCACTACCACACCTTTTTTACGAAACGATTCGACCGGGAAAACGGAGAAAGAATACACTTTGCTTCCGCCATGACCATGACAGCCAACAATGAAGATACTATCCGAGACAATCCGGCAAGCTATTTAGACATAGCAGAATTCATTAGCAATCATGGAACAAATATAGAAGCTAACTTGCACCAATTATGGCGCAGAATAATCTTCAATATTGCCATATCCAATACCGATGACCATCTAAGAAACCACGGCTTTATCCTGACCAAAGAAGGTTGGATATTATCACCGGCCTATGACCTCAACCCATCAATTGAAAAGGATGGTTTGGCTTTAAATATCGATACTGATAACAATGCTCTTGATTTTGAATTGGCAAAAAGTGTTGGAGAATATTTCAGATTAAACGAAAAGCAAATGGTGACCATTATAAAAGAAGTACGAGCGGTAACAACAAATTGGAAAACCATAGCTAAAGAAATTGGAATTTCAAGAAGTGAGCAAGAACTGATGACTAAAGCATTTAAATTAGAAAGTAGCACATCATAAACATCACGGAATCACTAATAGATATAAAAACGATAGTGGTTAAATAAATAACAAAGTATTTTCTTTGTTAAAACACCATCCCTAATACTCGATATTGTTGATAAATATGATTAAATGTTAAAGAGTTTGCACAATAATACAAATGTGTATTTATTTGTCCCAATCGTACCAGTAGCGCTTCCCGTAAGAACAGCCTTCTGGTCTTTTTTTTATACCAATATGGCGAACAAAGCACCTAAAACTGTCGAGGAACAAATTGCACTCTTGAAAGAAAGAGGAATGCTGTTTCATAACGAAGCAAATGCGCCACATTTCCTGAAAAACATTAGTTATTATCGCCTAAAGGGATATTGATGGGAAATGCAATTTGACAAAGTTGAACATAAATTCAGCGACTACAGCTACTTTGAAGAGGTTATAGATTTATACAATTTCGATAGACATTTAAGACTATTAATGTTTGATGCAATAGAAAGAATTGAAGTGGCTTTAAGAACCAAATTAATTTATCAGCTATCACTTTCTTATGGGCCGTTATGCTATATAGATTATGCTGTTTTTTCAGATAAAAACAAACAAAAATCCATTACGGATCATTTAAATATAGAGATTGCCAGAAGTAAAGAACAGTTTATTTTAGAACACAATAAAAATCATAAAAACGAACTTCCGGAAGCGTGGAAGGCTTTAGAAGTGGCATCACTCGGTACACTTTCAAAACTATACAAAAACCTGGTGCATCAATTACCTGAAAAATCTAAGATTGCAATAGAATTTGGTTTTAATTCACATAAAGATTTTTCTAGTTTTCTTGAAGCAACAACAGTAATCAGAAATGTAATAGCACATCATTCCAGATTATGGAATAATAATATTACAACAAAATATTTATGGCCTAAAAACCTAAAAAATCAACCGATAACCTACATTCCGGACGAAAATCAAAGAGCAAAACTATTCTCTTTACTTTCTCTAACATTATATACGATTGCTTATATAAGTCCGGGGAATTCCATAAAAGACAAATTTTTTAAATTGGTAAATGAATATCCAAACGTTCCGGTACACAAAATGGGCTTCCCAGCAAATAGGAGAACACAACCAATATGGGTCCAATAGTCATTACCCCATTCAGCTGCGCAAAATCCTTATTTAGTCCAAGCATACCAAAATTCCAGTAATTTCAATAGAATATAGAATTCCAAAAGAACATTTCCGCTATAAACATCACGGGCAATCAAGTTGTCTCTCTTCGGTCGTTCCCTTAGTTCCGTTCGGCTGTTCCAGTCGGTCGTCGGCAGAAAAAGCCTCTTTCCTCCGTTCCACAGACACTTCACAGCACAAAAAAATAAGGCAGCCAAAAATAGGCAACCTTATTTTTTCCACTGTTCGTTCCTCATCTCCACACGTTCTCTTCCCTGCGTTCGGTCGGGCTTATGCATCCACAATACCGCTTCATTTCGTTACACTCCGCAGGCTACGTTTCACTGCATTCCAGCCATATTGTGTCTGCAGCCCTCCGTTTTTTCAGCGGTGGCGCTCTTCGCACAGCCATCGGGGTTGGCGCCGCTCCCTTCTACCTGCAATTTACAATATCATTCAAAAAATTCTTAACTCATAATTCATAATTAATTCGGTCGCTTCGCCCTAAATCAAGGAACGCCTTCGGCTGTTTTATATTTTTTCCCCGCCGTTTCACGCTCTTTCTCCTTCATTTTGCGTCTCGTTCCTCGCCAGCTGCAATTCTCGGCTTCAGGCGGCTGTTCGATTGCCGCAACCCCGCCACTTCGCTCCTCGTCTCGTCCGAAAAGGACAAGACTGCGGTGCTTGGGGGTGTTTGATTGCCTTTTTCATATTAATATCCCCAGAAAAACCTCAACGAGACGATAGTGAAATTTCTTGAAAAGAAAAAGAAAAAAATCCAGCAAACATAGCATCCATTCCTCACTATCAGTCGGTCGTTCCTCCCTCCATTTTCGTTCGTCATTTCTGCTGTTTTAGTGGCTTTCTTTTTTTCTCTTTTTTCTTTTCAAAAAATTAATATTTAATTTTTAATACCAATCCACCATGCCGAATTTCATCATTAAAACACACCAAAAAAATGCAGTTTACAGAGCAAACCAAATCTTTATTCTCAACAAAGGGATGAATAGTGGAAAACCCCAAAAAGAACCTTTTACCAATAGTTTTGTAATATTATTTCAAAATGAACAAGATGCTGAAACAGTTTATTGGTTGGCTTATAGTTTGTGGAAATCTAAATTTTGGCACCAATCTTTAGTTGGTTCCGTAATTCCATTTTTACGAATCGACGATTTTAAAAAAGATTTTAACTCAAAAGTAAATGAAATGCTGGAGGAACACGAGCTGCATAAAAAACAAATTCAGGCGTTGAGGTTGTTGGAACAAAAAGAGGACCAAATCCAACAGCATATTGTGCTTATTAATGAAATGAGACGAGTGATATTGTTGGGGTATTGTAAAAAGTAACAACAGTAAAACTTGAAGTAGATTTTATATCTATATATTTGAAAAATATTAAGTTTGACGTTTGTCAGAACAATAAACAAGTTACAAGAGAAATAATCAACCTAAATTACAACAAATCCAAATATCGAAACGAATTTAAAAAAAATATGTACTGTAAAAAATAGTCACTTTCTTTTAAAATGAAAAAATTAAACCCATCGATCAAGCATCATTTACTAATAGGAATCTCCATCAGTATTTGGCTTTTTATTTTTGCTTTTTTTATAAAACCATTTGATGATGGAACAATAAGCTTTAAAATGTGGCTGCTTATAAGTGTTGGATTTAGCTTTATTGCATTTCTATGCTACGGATTACTTGCTATTATTCAAAAAAGTATTTATCAAAAAGTTTCAAAATGGAATGTTGGTTTTGAAATAGGTAGCCTTGTCTTTTTTCAGCTGCTTTTTTTAGTAAATACTTATATTTATTATAAAAGCCCCGTTCTAAATGGAGGATATGATTTTTTTCAATTTTTTAAGTTAATAATTCTTAAATCAGCCTTGATTTCAACTCCGATAATAGTGTTAGCCAGAATATATTCTGTTAAGTTAATTCCAGCGAAAGACGAAAACATAATTATTAAAGGTGAAAATAAATTAGATATTTTAAAAATAAGAAAACAGGACTTAATCTGTGTTTCTAATGCACAAAATTATGTCGAGATTTTCTTTATCGACGAGAGCCAACTAAAAACAAAATTAATTCGCAGCACGCTTAAAAAAGTCCAGCATGATTTCGACTTTTTAGTTCAAGTGCATCGCTCCCATTTAATAAATCCAGCACATTTTAAGGCTTGGAAAAATCAGGATACCATATCTCTCACTCAAATTGAGCTGCCTGTTTCTAAAAATTACAAGGAGCGTTTATTGTCCTTATAATTTTCGTACCTAAAACAGCATATTTCATACCTAACGCCTTATTACACGCTAAATCAGGGTGTGCTTCACTTTATTTTTGCCTATCAAATCAAAAAAATAAATTATGAAAAAACTATGGTTTAGGAGATTTCTATATGCGGTTACGATACTGTTAATCGTTTTTATTGCCATTTTTATCTGGGCAGATAATGAATTAAATAAGGTATTGGGGAAGTCAACTGAAGTGATTACTATTTCTTCAATTGTAAAGCCATCCAAAATAATTCAAATAAAAAACGTTAACATTCTTTCAGAAGATTGTACTTTTTTCATTAAAAATCAAGATATAATTATTAAAAACGGAAAGATTATTCGTGTAGGAGAAAATCAACTCATGGATAGCACTTCTATCATTATTGATGGTGTAAATAAATATTTGATCCCTGGCCTTATAGATTCTCACGTTCATTTAAAAGAAAGTCAAAATGATTTATTTTTATATTTAGCCAATGGTGTAACTTACGTTAGAGAAATGGCTGGAAGGCCTATAGTTCTAGAATGGAGAAAATCAATAAAAAAAAATGGCATTGGTCCACGAATGTTTATCGGATCTCCACCAATATATAGTGAGAGTGGATTAACAGGTTATTATTACAGGTGGACTAGACAATCCGTCAATTATTCAACTAAAAGTGATGCACAAAAGGAGATAAAGAGAATAAAAGAACAAGGCTACGATGCAGTTAAAATGTATGGTTTTGTTACTCCGGAAATGTTTAAAACAACAATAGAGATTGCCAGGGAAAACAATATCCCTGTCATTGGCCATATCCCTTTAGTTAATTTAAAAACTTTTTATCATTCAGGTCAAAAAGAGATTGCTCATATTGAAGAAATAACCGTAAAAAATATGGAAGATTTCGGAAAATCAATTTCTAAAAACCCAAAAGAATACATCAATTTCTTAAAGGTACGTTCGGAGCAAATTGCAAAAAAAATAAAAGAGAACAATATTTGTGTAACTTCTACTATTTCGTTAATTGAAAGTCTTCCAAAACAAAGATTTGCGTTAGAATCTAGACTAAAAGAAATAGAATTAAAATATGCTAATCCTGAAATTATTGAAGGAACTCCTCTTTATAAATTAGGGTGGTTACCAGGGAGAAATGGATATGAATATGATGGAGAAGATAAACCTGAAGCAAAAAAAATATCATTAATTTTCTGGGAAACTTATGCAGAAGCTATTCATATTATGACAAAAGCACTGATAGATAATAAAGTTACAATTTTGGCTGGAACAGACGCTAATGTAGCCACTGTTGTCCCTGGATTTTCACTTCATAATGAATTAGTATCATTATCAAAATCTGGAATGACTAACTCACAAGTGCTCTATTCGGCTACGGTTGCGCCAAGTAGTTGGATGAAAAGCAATACCGGAAAAATCAAAGTAGGTTATAATTCAGATTTAGTGCTACTGGCAAAAAATCCTTTAGAAGATATTAAAAACACAAAGACAATTGAATATGTGTTTTTTGATAAATATATGATTGATAAAATCCATATCTCTACTATTTTTAAAGCTATAGAAGATGCAAATAATAAAAACAGAAACATAGAAATAGATCAGTATATAAATTGAAACCGATATATTAATAAAAAAAAAGCCTGATCCATTCGAACCAGGCTTTCATTTAAATTCGGAAAAAGGTTACCAAGCCAAAGCCGAATTATTTTACGCTGAATTTATTTCAGTGTTTCTTTTTAAATTTTGTCAATCCTTTTAAAAGGAGTGAAATAATGAAACTAATAATAGCTCCAATTACCGCTAAGATAATCGTTTTTAGAATATCTTCAGAAACAATATTTGGCATCACACTTAATAAAGTTCCGGATGCGGTTCCGATTTGCAAGGTGTTATTTGATTCCATCTCGCGGTAAATTTTGATTGCCTTTTTTCAACCGATTCGTTATGGCCCGCTCTCGGTTCGCCGTATCGTCAACCGTGATCTGGCTGATTACTGAAATGACACCTCCCGCAAGGGCTGCATAACCGGCAATACTGACAACGGCTACAGGTAAAACTACCGGTGCTGCAATAATACTACCACTGATAGCCAATAGAGCCATTCCAATACTTCTCAAAACCTTAAAAAACTTTGGGGTTGGTGCTTTCGCACGTTCAACTATATTCATAATTTCTTTACTTTTTTACCTTGTCATCCTGAGCGGTTTCAAAGGGTTAGTTTGGATTCTTATTTTCACTTCTTCATTATAGGTCATAACTTTATAAACTACAGCTTTTAACTTTTCTAAAGCTTTTCGGGAAGAACTTCCTTTCCCTATTCCGGTGTGCAGTGTTACAGTTGCGATACAGCCCAATAATTCGGTTTTAGCGTCATTGGCGGGATGGATTAAGATTAAATCTCTTCCCGGAACATTCATCAAATGTAAGTGCCAGTGGAACTTGGGGCTAAATCGCTTCTGCAAAACATAATCTCCTTCGGGAATACAAGAAATACGCTTTTGGTTTCCCAACCAGGGCAATTCGATGGTATAACAAACTATTGTGCCGTTCCATTCCAAAACTCCTTGCGTTCCCTCGGGAAAATACGTCCGTTTTAACACTAGGACCATCCTACAATCCGCTTACCTGAACCAATGCCAATGGATTGTATGACCCGTTTTTCAAAGGATACATTCTTCCATTTACCTCTTGATAAAATTCAATTCCCAAAGCCAAAAACAATGGTTTTGTGCTGCCCGGAGTAACTGAATTGATATGATTGATATCAACGGTTTGATTCGAATCCCACGCAAGAATATCCGTTTCCGAAGTGGCAACGACAAAGGTTTCGGCTTCAAAATCTATTTCCGCACCTGCAGATATGATTTTGAAATGCGTGGTTCCGCTTGCAGCAGCAATCATGTTTGCAGGAACAAACGGCACCAAATCAACCATGATGTCACCCGAAGCACGGTCAATTGTCCCCACAAAAGGAGCAAATAATGAAGTGCCCAGTTTGCCTCTAATGTTGAATTCGAAACCGGTAAGCAATTCTGCCTCACCATCAATCACATTACGCAATCCGCGTTCACTTACCATATCCGCCTGAATGACTTTAATCATAGATTGAGTCAATCGGCTTACCATTCTGCTATCAGCAGAATTAATGAGTAAAGTTCGCATTGCCGTTCTCAAAACTTTTCCTGCCTTGCCTGCTCTTCCAAATTCGGCTCCATTCTCACGGGTTCTTTGGAACGCAGGATCACTTGCAATTCTGCTCGCATCGATGCCGCCTTTTTCTCTGGCCAAATGGCCATCTTTGGTTTTGTAGAAGGTAATATCCCCGATAGTACCTTTCAATTTAATTATGCCTTTCTGTCTTGCCATAATTCCTAAAAATTTAAATTAATTATTTACTAAAAACTCCTTCAATCATCATCCTGTTGCAACACTTTCGATTGATTTCCAAACAAAGATTACACTTAAACTAATAATGTAGAACAGGGCATTGTTCCATATGTCTTGCTATGGTATAAATGACATTTTTAAACATAAATGTCACCCTGTGTCGGACAACCTATCAAAAAAACAACTATATGCTTTTACATATAAAACGCTATATTTGTTTAAAATCAATGCAAATGCATATAACGATGAAGACATTGGCCACTTTTGTAAAAGAGAAAAGAAACGAAGTAAAGCTTACTCAGGAAGCTTTTGCGGAACGTGCTAGAGTGGCACTAACTGTCGTTCGTAAAATAGAACAAGGCAAAGAAAACCTAAATCTCGGAAAGGTAAACCAGGTCCTTAAAATGTTTGGACATACATTGGCACCAGTCAGTGCAAGGGAATTATTAAAAATTGACAATCCTGTACAATAAAAGAAAATTCCACGCCTTGTTTCAGCGGGAATAAATGCATCCTTTTTTTGATTAATTTTACTCCATAAAAGTATGGCAGCTAGTACTTCACGGTATATCAAAGCCTACTCAAAGCTATAGATAGTGTATGAAAATCGAAAACAAGAGGTTGTGTATCTACCCGAAGGACATACAACGCATTACAGGGAAGAGTTACCGACAAAGCGTGAGAATGTTGCAAACCATCCGCAAAGAGCTTAACAAGCTCCAAAACGAATTGGTGAGCATAGAAGAATTCTGCCAATACACCAGCCTGAAAAAGGAACAGGTAATGACCTTGATCGTTGACTAAAATCATCCTTGGAAATTAAAAATTGCAATGCAACCCGTTCATTTTTTGGTCGCCTTTATGAGATTAATTGGACTTAAATTCGTAAATTTGATTCATACAATTTAAGTGCTAAATTGAGTCAAAAAAAAGGGTGCATAATTCGGTGCACTCATTCTGAGAATTGTCTTTAAAGTCAATGAATACAAGGGGTTCATAATTTCGATTAGTCCCTCTTTCTCCGCCAGTAGAAAAACAAATGGTATCAAAACCCCGTAAATCTTATGATTTAAGGGGTTTTTGCTTTTACGACATATTCAAATTATTCATCTAATCTCATCCTTCAAGAGACAAAATCGAGACCCTAGAAAAATCTAAAATTAGGGTCTCGCTAAATCGACTTGAAAATTTCAAACAACCTGTTCAATAGCTGCTTTAGCACTAGTCCACTATTTAAACATCTTGTTTGATATTCTTTAGAAATCTAAATTAAATAATTAATTAAAAGGTTACCACTATGAAAACCAAAATCACATTGCACTTTTATGCGAAGAGCACAAAAGCTAATGCTGCGGGTCTACTTCCTATCTATGTAAGATTAACTGTTGATGGAAATCGAATGGAGTTCAGTACCAAAAATTTCATAGATTCCGCTAAATGGTCACCTGAGATGTCAAAAATGAAAGGTAATACAGAGAATGCTCGTTCATTAAATGAATACCTTGATTTAATGAGATCAAAAATATTTGACATCCAAATGGAATTAATTCACCGGAATGAACCTCTCACAATTGAAGTTTTTAAAAATAGACTTCTCGGCATCCATGAACGTCAACGTATGCTAATTCCAATTTTTGAGGAGCACAATCGAAAAGTAGAAGAGTTATTAGGTCTCGAATACGCACCTGGAACACTAGAGCGATACAAAACCTCGCTTAAGCACACCAAAGAATTCCTGCAATGGAAATACAGTATATCAGATATAGAAATTAATAAAATAGACCATTCTTTCGTAACAGAGTATGAATTCTATTTGAGAAGTGTTCGTAAATGCGCCAACAACACGGCAGTCAAATACATTAAGAACTTCAAAAAGATAATCAAAATCTGCATTTCAAATGGATGGTTAGATAAGGATCCATTTGCAAACTATAAATCAAAAATTCGCGAAGTCGAAAGAGATTATTTAACCCAGGAACAAGTTCAGGATATCTATTCTAAAGTATTTGTAACCGAAAGATTAAATCTGGTAAAAAATATTTTCGTTTTCAGTTGTTTCACTGGCCTTGCTTATATAGATGTCAAAAACTTAACGGTATCAAACATCAGTATGGGTATTGATGGCGGAAAATGGATATTCACCCATCGACAAAAAACGGAAACAGCTTCTCGCATTCCCCTCCTTCCTATTCCCGAAGAATTAATTCTGAAATATGCCAATCACCCACAATGCATAAATGAAGATAAACTGTTACCTATTTTGAGCAACCAAAAAATGAATAGCTACTTAAAAGGAGATAGCGGCCGTTTGCGGCATTAAAAAAGATTTAACCTTCCACATTGCTCGACTCACTTTTGCAACCACTTTAACGCTTACAAATGGTGTTCCCATAGAAAGCGTCAGCAAAATGTTAGGGCACAAAAACTTACGAACCACCGAGCATTATGCTAAGGTTTTGGACAAAAAAGTAAGTGAGGATATCATGGTTTTAAGAAACAAAATGAATAGTGTTGCTAAACTTTCGAAAGCAAATTAATTATAATTTACTCACGTTTGTGAGGAGTTTACATTTACTTTGTCTAGTAATGACAATTATTAAATTGATATGATGAGATTCCCAATAACGATAATGGCTATATTCTATTATTTTTTGCTATTAACCCTTCAAAATGGTAAGTCAATGGATTCTGGATTAATAAAATCTTTGGTATACGGATTTTCAAGAAAGCTAAGTGGCGGCTTTTGAAATTTAAGAATATCCCCTTTTTCAATTCCATATACCTGCCAATAATTGGATAGCAATTGGGCATATATATCCTCATCCCAAAATCCGAAATGAGGTTGCTTACCAGCCGTTTCAACTTCTATAGTAATACCATTGTTTTGGTTTTCAATTTTGTATTCAGGTTTGTATTGTAAAATATAATCTGAATAATGAAACCTAGCGTACAACTCTTCAAACTGGATAGGATGTAAAACATGACCTTCCATTTTATCGAGGATCTCTTTTTGTTTCTCCCCAATTACCCCATTATCTTGTAAACATGCAATAAAACCAAAGTCATTGACCCCAAATGAGAACATTAAATTAACCGCATCGTTGCGATAGCTAAAAATATCGGAAGAATATTTAAGTGGAAATACGGCGATGCTCCATGGTTTTTTTCCAACGAAAGAAATCGGTTCTATTAAAGATTGTAGCATTAAATGGAAGTGACCAAAGCGTTCCCTGAGAGTGACGGAAAGCACAAAATCTTCATCTTGCCTTAGCAGCCTGTCTCTTTCATAAAGCATTTCGTAGTATAGCATACCATAGACCATTCTGCCTGTCCACTGAAAAAGCAATTCTTGATCGAGTGACGCCATGCCTTCAAAACCTTTTTTATACGCAGCCTCAATTTTTACATCTAGCTCCTCAAAAGCTGTTTTCACTTCGGAAGAACACGGTAATTTAAGATCTGCATAATTATAAGATTTAGCTTTATCCATCATCTCAATTCTTTCAGTACCTAATCTAAAATGATCCATCAGCCATACTGGAAAAACAGTGATGTTCTCATTTGTCAAAACTCCTGAAAGGAAGCAAAAATGTTCGTCAAAATTCAAATCCTTAAAAGGATTAAAAAGCGTTTGTGTCATCACTATTCAGAAATATTATGGTTTAAATTTTTTCCAAATGTAGCGATAAATTATTGTTTGCTTTGCCTAATTTATATAGAATCAAAATTCTCAAATTTTGGAGAGTAGTGTAAAACCTTCCCTTAAAGGAACCGTTCAACAATGTTGATTATTAGGACCCAGAGTTTTCAGCCCAGCTCTTCCTAAAATAGGTAAGGCTGCAAGGGCATTTTGGAAAGTAGCCAAATATTATTTAAGCATTTAGTTTGTCCTTAAATTCATTAATAATCCCGCCTTTCAAAAGAATATTTATCTGGCGGTCGCTTAAGCTATGCTTAGTGTCAAATTCAAGTTGTTTACCCGAATCGTTACTGACTAAAACTTTGATGGGATTCCTGTTCCTTATATCCTCCTTTAAACTTTTAAAACTTACCATATCAGCCTGTTCGATCTTGTCATAATCTTTAATATTGATAAATTCAAGGGGCAATATCCCAAAATTCGCTAGGTTTTGCCAAGCGATGCGAGCATACGATAGGGCTATAACGGCAACTTGTCCTAAATACTTGGGCGCAAGTGCGGCGTGCTCCCTACTGGATCCTTGGGCATAATTTTCCCCAGCGACAACAATATGCCCACCATAATGGGATTTGGACTCCATAGCCCTATCATAAAAAGAGTCGTCTATCACTGTAAAGGTGTACTTGCTGATTTCGGGAAGGTTACTTCTAAAGGGCAATACATCGGCCCCGGCCTTTAAGATTTCATCGGTAGAAACACTATCTCCCATTTTTAGCAGAACTGGAACTTTGTAGATGTCCATCAACGGGTCGATATGAGGGAGTGCCTTAATGTTCGGTCCTTTCCTTAACATAATTTGTGAGCCGTCTTCTGGAGGGGCTACCAACATATCAATATTGATAATCTCTATTTCTGGGTTTTTGTATTTTGGATAACTCATTTTAAATAATTTAACAAGATCCCTGGGATCGGTAATTTTCCCCGTTAGGGCAGATGCGGCAGCCGTTTCGGGACTGCATAGGTATACTTGGTCATCTTTTGTTCCGGATCTGTCGGGAAAATTTCGTGGCATCGTCCTCAAACTAATGGAGTCAGATGCCGGGGCTTGACCCATACCAATGCAGCCCATACAGCCCGATTGATGGAATCTTGCTCCTGCTTTGATCAAGTTGGCAAAAGCACCGTTTTCTATCATGTTTTGAATGGTCTGCCGCGAGGTCGGGTTGATATCAAAAGATACCTCACTGCTTACGGTCTTATTCTTTACAATGGCTCCAGCCATCCAAAAATCTCGAAGACCAGGGTTAGCGGAAGACCCAATTACCACTTGACCAATTGATTTTCCGGCAACTTCGCTCACTGGGACTACATTCCCGGGACTCGTCGGTTTTGCAATGAGCGGTACAAGCTCGCTTAACACTATTTCTTCATATAAATCGTATACACAACCCTCATCAGCGACCAATTCAACCCAGTCATCTTCTCTACCTTGGGATCTTAGAAAACGTTTGGTTTCATCATCGCTAGGAAATACTGTAGTAGTAGCACCTAACTCGGCACCCATATTGGCAATGACGTGACGATCCATTACGCTAAGATGTTTTAATCCCTCCCCATAATATTCCAAAATTTTACCAACACCTCCCGTTACATCATGTCTTCGAAGCATCTCTAAAATAATATCCTTGGCACTTACCCAATCGGGTAGGTTCCCCATCAGCTTGATACCCATTATTTTTGGCATTTTTACAAAATAGGGCTCACCTGCTATGGCCGCTGCCACATCCAAGCCTCCCGTACCAATTGCGAGCATGCCCAAAGATCCTGCTGCACAACTATGACTGTCCGATCCTACCAAGGTTTTCCCTGGCTTACCGAAACGTTCCATATGTACCGGATGGCTCACCCCGTTTCCCGGCCGGCTGTACCATAGACCAAAGCGTTGCGCAGCCGACAACAGGAATAAATGATCGTCGGCATTTTTAAAATCAGTCTGTAGCAAATTATGATCGACATATTGAACGGCCACTTCCGTCTTTGCCCTATCAAGATCCATTGCTTCCAGTTCTAGTTGAACTAAGGTGCCCGTTGCATCTTGCAACAAAGCCTGATCTATCTTTATACCAATTTCTGTTCCTTGTACCATTTCTCCATGAAGAAGATGTTCCTTGATTAGTTTCTGGGCAACATTTAAATTGATCATAACATTAGTTTTTATTTCCTTCCTAAGTTATGGATTTTATGGGAACAACTTAGTGGTTTTAACAATATCTTATGCTAGTTCCAGGTAGATCATCTATTTTGAAATTTTATCGATATACCCATCGGTTGGCGGTTTTCTATAACAGCTTTATTCTAGTAACGACAATCTTTAAAATCCTAACAACTTTTTGTTTTATTCAAAATACAATTCCAAAAGTTTTATAAATATTAAACAAAAATTCAGTTCTGTTTACTAGTGTTACTGCACTCCAATTCAGGAAAACTATATTTTATGGCTGTACAACTTTTTACTATTATCGATTTGAACAACTACATAAAAGTTTTTTTAAACATCGATATCAATCTGTTTTAAAAAACATCTACGCTATCTAACATAATGTTTTTAACCTTCATTTTTAAAACAAAACGACAACTTTGTTTGGAATGTATTTTCCAATATTGCTGTCACCGATTCGGAATATCTAAAATCAGACGCACCAAATATTGAAGGAAATAAAGTGGAATTTATTCCGCTTCACAACATAAAAACAGGAACAGGGATTGGATATAAAAATTTTATTTCGAGTGGACAATTTACCTATGTATCTATTTAATTTACGGAAGCAAACAACAGTAAAACAGATGCAATTGACAATACTTATGGGATTTTGGTCAATTACCAGCCTATCATGTAGCAGATTTTTCAACCTCCTATAAATGGAAAAACTGGAAATTGGAAGCTGGAATTACCAATTTCACAAACAATAGTTATTTACAAGAAGAACAACCAGTTATCCAGGACCAGGAATAATACCTTCTGATGCTAGAACTTTATATACTACCCTTGAGTTTGTCTTTTAACCTATTTTAAGGCTAATTTTTTATTATTTTTTTGACAAACTAGGGAAGTAGCGTTCCGACAGCAATGCGATTTGTTATACTTTTTACTACGCTAAATAACAGAGTACGCATATACATGGTTTTTTAAACAATTGATACAATTGATTAACACTGGTAAATTTATTTAATGTTATGGAAATTGTTTAATAAGTTATTCTAAAGCTTAAATTTGGAGTTCGTCGAAGTGAAAAAGTTTTTACATCTTCAATAGAATTGGTAACCGTATTTATTCTATAATATTCATTGATTTCATTTTTTCGATTCAATATATTCAATAAAGAGAACCCCAATTTATATTGAATATGATCTAAGCTTTCCCATTTATATGTTGTCGAAAAATTAACTTGAAAAAAGTCATCTAATATTGTATTGTTTGGGGTATTGTAATCAATCTTTGGATCGGAGAAATTACTGTAATTTATACTTGAGCTCATAGGAGTAGTCGCGGGTTTTCCAGAATACCACTTTGAACCCAATGCTATTTTTAGATTTTTTCTATCATAGATTCCAGCCCAAGAGATAATATGGTCTAATTTAAAGTTATTTGGAAATACAGGTTGTTCTAAATTTGGAAAGTGATAATTATTAGTATTGTAAGTATAACTTAACCAGGTAATAAAATGGTTTATCTTTTTTTGAACCAGCATTTCAATTCCTAAAACTTTATAATCGCCATTAGTTTTAACAAATTCTAGTTGGTTTTGAAATTCTTGACTCGAGCTATTAATTCCAGTTACTTTTTTATAAAAATTATCTATAGTAAATAACCAATTATTTTTGTTGTAAAATAAACTAATTGATGCTTGTTTACTTCTTTGAATAGGTATTGTTGTGTTGTTTGCCAATATCCACCTTCTTTTTTCAATACCAAAATAATCATTTTGCAGATCAATAACCTGATAAGAATTTTGACTTTTAAATTCTCCTAATACTTCTAAATTAAAATATTTTGTAATTGCATAATTAAACTGTAATCTTGGCTCTAAAAGCTTTTTTTTAAATTGTTCGATATAGTTTAATCGCAATCCAGCATTAAAATATATTTTGGATATTGTATCATTATATTTTGCTTCAACTATAAGTGCGTGAATTCGTAGAACTTCTTTAATTCTTCTGTAAAATATAGGACTATTTACTTCATCTGAATTTATGGTAGCAATTTCGTTGAATTGATATCCATTTTTAAGGGTAAAATTCGAATTGATTGCATGGCTATTTTCAAGCTTCAAGCCGTTGTCTAATACTTCATTTTTTTGTTTTACAATTTGATTATCTTGTATTTGGTCTTTTTCGGCATTTAGCACATATGACGAAGTATAAACATTCAAATGAGAGCTGTTTTTAGTATTCCAGTGTCGCATCCATGAGAGATTACTTCCGTAATTTTTTTGATTTAAAATATTATTTTCAGACTGAATTTGAGAACTGATGTTTGTTGTTTGAAAAATTTTAAGTTGATCGTTAATTGTAATAAAATCTAAAATAAAATGGTTTTTTTGTCCGATTTGTTGAGAATATTTAGCCGTAATATCGTAAAAATTAAATTTTTCATCACCTAAATAATCTATATTTTGATTATTATAAAAATTTGTAATACTTGTATTTTGGAAGGCTTTATTATAATACTCTTTATAGGTAGGTGTTTTTACTAAATCGGTTATGGATTTTCTTCCTGAAATTTCTACAAAACTTTTTTTGGAGATTTTGAACTTTGAATACACATCGGCATCTATCATGTTTATTCCCGCACTAAAACTGTTTTTTTTAAAATTATTGGTGTTTGAGGAAATATCCACAACGCTTGAGACGCCTTCTCCATAAAAAGCAGAAGTCCCATTTTTAATTATAGAAATGGTATGGGCTAAATTAGGATTGAACGCCGAAATTAATCCAAAAAAATGTCCCGTTTGATACATTTTTATTCCATTCCATAAAAACAAATTTTGATCATGCGTGCCTCCTCTCACATTAATGCTTGAAATACTTTCATCAGCACTATAAATACCAGGAATTTGCAACATGGTTTGTAAAACATCCGCTTCAATTAAGCCAGGTAATATTCCAAGTTTTTTTGGTTTAATTTCAAATGTTCCATTAATTTTTTTTGAGATTCCAGATGTTAAAAGTTGATTTGCAATTATATTATTTAATTCAGAAATTTCCACTTCAATGAAAATCTTTAAACAATTTTTATTTTGTAAATCAGAAACAGAAATTTTTTCAGTGGTATACCCAATGTTACTAATTAATAAATCAGTCGACTTTTCTTTTTTTAGTTCAAAATATCCTTTTATATTGGTTGAAGTACTAAAACCATCTTCAAACTTAATGTTCACATTTTCCAGTGGAGAATTATCTTCTTTAGAATATACATATCCACAAATATTCTTTGTGTCATCCCTATTATCACTAAAGATAGTAATGAATTTATTATCGATATTTTTAAAGAACAAATTCGTTTTTTTTTCAAGATAACTGATCTTCTTGTTCAAAGACAACGATTTTTTTGGAGGTATAATTTTAAGTTCAACTATCTCATTGTCAATATAATTAAAATAAATAAGATGTTGTTTTTCAATAGTTTGCAGGATATCTTTTAATGCAATTGCTTCACTTCTGTTTTGAGCTGTCATACTCAAGACAAAAAAAAGGCAAAAAAATAAAACAGAATTGTATTTCATTTAAAAAATTTATTTTCCTTCAAAAATTATTTTGTTTGCAGTAATTTTTTTGGATTCTAAATGATAGGTTGTGGCAATAATTTGAAGGGCAACATCAAGATTGTTAATTGGGATTTTTCCAGTAAATAATTCACTCGAATATTTTGCTTTCACCTCAATAGAAACATTGTATTGTCTTTGAATTTCATCTAAAATGTTGCGTAAATTTTCTTTATTAAAAGCAATGGTGTTTCCCATCCATTCTGGTTGAGCCGTAGCAATGGTTGAGTTTATTTGTTTTCCATCTTCAAAATAAACAACTTGTCCAGGTGATAAAATCAATTCTTTTTCTTGGTACCTTACGAGTACCCTTCCTTCAAAACATGTTACATCAAAACGATCTTTCCGTACTTTTACATTAAATTGAGTTCCAAGAACAGACACTTTTCCAAGGACAGTTGTAACTTCAAATTTTTTACCTTTTGCTACTTTAAAATAGGCTTCCCCATCCAACTCAAGGTTTCTATTATTGTCCCAATTCCATTTTTTATATTTAATTTCAGAGCCGGCATTTAGAACTACTTTAGAATTATCCGGTAATAAGAAAGTGGTTTTTTTACCATAAAGAGCATATTGTGTTTGTAACGCAAAATTTTGCATCATAAATACAATTCCTAATCCAATAATGAAAACTGCAGCCACTTTGAATAACCATTTTTTGTATGAAGCAATGACTTTAGGTGTTGTTTTTTTATGATTAATAACATGCTCTAAAACTTTCTCTTCATTAAATAATGGTACTTCTAAATGAGCAGTGTAATTTTTAATTTGTTCGTATTTTTCGTTATCAGGATTAGCTTTGAATTCAGCTAATTGATCTTCTGTTAATTCGTTGTTTAGCCATTTTGCCAAAATGTGATTTTTTTCCATTGCATTCATCGTATTATATTTAAAACAAGTAAAAACAAATTTACCCTACTTTATTGTATCAATTTCTTTTCGTAGTTCAATTAAAGCCAAGTGTATCCGCTTTTCAACTGCTTTTACACTGATATTTAATTCCGTTGCTATTTCGCTATATTTCTTACCGTCTATTCGATGCATCAAAAAAGCAACTCGCTGTGTTTCTTTCAAATTCTCAATTGATTTTAAGAGCTTACTTTTGAATTGTTTTTCTTCGAGTATAAATTCAGGTGTTTCATTTGTATTATCATGACCAACAAAATTTTTTTCATATTGCAAAACTACTTTTTGATGTGCAATTTCGTTAAGAGAGCTATTATTTGCAATGGTATATATATAAGATTTCGCTTTTTCAATGGGTACTGTAGCACAGTTTTGCCAGAGTTTAATGAAAGCTTCTTGCGTTATATCATCGGCTTGGTCTTTGTTCCCATATTTATAAAAAAGAAAATTGCGAAGCGCTTTCGCATGACTTTTGAAAAATATTGAAAAAATAATTTTATCACAAGTGTTTGATAATGAAAATATTGTCATTTATTTCGTAATTTTTTGCTTTACAAAGATATATTTATTTTTAAATTTTGGTAGGGTAATATAGATCTAAACTGTTTTACTATTATACCGTTACTCTTTTAAAATGAAATACGGAAATAAAAACAGTCCATAAACATTGAAGCGAATACGCAAAATGGAGTTCAATGCCACAAATACAATATAAAAAATATCAGTTCGTTATTCTACATATTAATTAGTAGCTACATATGAAAACAATTAAATATTTATTAATGTGCGTTGCTGTAATGGTATTTATTTCATGTCAAGATGAGGAAACTTTGGTTATTCAAGACATTACACAAAACTTAACAGCTAAATCTCCTCTTGCGAGTTTGATATCTAGGGTATCACAAAACCCGACGTCTAAAGATAATATTTTGGATAAATCAAGTTGTTTTAATGTTCTGTTGCCGGTTAGTGTTATTGTAAATGAAAAGCATATTACAGTGTCTAGCCAAAATGATTATCTAGTAGTTCAAAACGCATTAGATGCTTTTTCAAATGATGATGATGTAGTAAACTTTGTATATCCAATAACAATCCAATATCAAAATTTCAAGACAGAACTAATTAGAAATTCGGATCAATTAGAGAATGTTATTGATAATTGTGATGATGAGGACGGGTTTGATGAGATTGAGTGCATAAGTATAAATTATCCAATAAAGATTAGTATTTATAATTCAAATAATCAAATTGCAAACACTACTACTATTCAAAACGATAAGGATTTATATAACTTTTTAAAAGATTTAGAAAGCAACGTGTTTATATCCATCAATTATCCAATTTCGATTAAAAATTATAAGGGTCAAAATGTTGTAATTACAAATAACTCTAATTTTGAAAATAGTATTGAAGAGGGAATTAAAGATTGTAATACTAATTCAGGCTCTGGAGTGACCCAGAATTTTGTTTCGATTTTGACAAATGGAACTTGGTACGTATCTTATTATTTTGATGATAGTGATGAAACTTTAAATTACAAGGGATATAATTTTACTTTCAATTCTAATCAAACTGTTATGGTTGTAAAAGAAAAAAATACTATTGCCGGAAATTGGTCCACTTTTGTAAATAATAGTCAAGATATATTTCTGTTAAAATTTGAAGACAGTAAATTGGATGAATTGGAGGACGATTGGAAAATTACAGAATATACAACCACAAACGTTAGACTGAAAAATAAAAGTAGCAGCGATGGAGCAACTGATTATCTTTATTTCACCAAAAATTAATTAAAAATTAACATAAAAACCTAGTTACTGCAAATTTTAAAGAAACTTTATTTTATTAATACAATTATTAAAATTGTATATCACAACCATTAATTATTAACCCCTAAATACATATTATTTAATCTTAAAAAAATGAAAAAAATGAAAAAAACATCGATTTTAGCATTACTTGTCATTATGATGAGTTCTTGCACAAATGATCCATCTACAAGCGGTAATGTTACCTTAAAAGCTTCATCCTTTTCTGCAACAGGAAAAACATCTACAACTGCTCGTACTGCAGCATCAACAGTTGTGTTCACGGAGTTTAAAATAAACATTGGAAAGATAAAATTTGAATTAGATGAAGAAGATGATAAATATAATCTTTCAGATCCTTTTTATGATGATGATGTAAAACTTGTAGGTCCTTTTTTAGTAGATATTTTAGATCCTAACAAAACTTTGACTCAGTTTATAACTTCAGTTAATATTCCGAATGCCAAGTATGAGGAAATTGAATTTAAATTTGAAAAAAGTATTGTACCGGGCGAAATGTTAGGTAAAACTTTTTTAATTAAAGGTACAATAAACGGTAAAAACTTTATCATCTGGAGTGGAAAAGATGCTGAACTTGAAATGGATTTTGCAGATCCAACTAAAGATTTTATAGTTAATGGTAACGATATGTCACTTAACATAAAAATACATCTTGATGCCATAATGGCAAAACTTATTACTTTAGCCAATCAAAATTTATTGATGGACACAGATGGGGATGGAGTTATCGAAATTAGTACCGATAACGACGATGGTAATCAGAATATTGGAGAGCAAATAAAAAACTTACTTGAAAATGAATCAGACTTGGATGACAAGGACTAATTAAATTACAACGGATTTATTGAAAAAGAGACTATCATTAAAAGGTAGTCTCTTTTTGATTCTATTCACTAGTTTCTAGAAATTCTTCTAAATAAGCCTTTCTAGCGTGAACTCTTTTAACATAATTAATTTTGCTAAAAAGAAGTTCGTCGCTTCTTAATGATAATATTTTAAATAGTCGACAGAGTATTTAGAAACACTTTATAACATTTACTTTTTTCCAATTTCTTTATCTTTCTTATGGGCGAGTCCGAGGAACTTGGTAGTAAATTAATATGTATATTTCCAAAGCATTTTCATTTTGCATAATTTTTTTTAAGACTTTAACCCATACTTTAAGAAAAGAAAATTACTTAACCGCTAAATTTGCAACAATTTAAATACAAATAATTATGAGAATTAGATATTTTTTTATTACTGCAATATTCTTTTTAGCGAGCGGATTATTTTTGAATTCGTGCTCAAAGGATGATGCTTCACGTCCAACAATAACTTTTAATCAAACCGAGGGTAAAGCTAATTCACAAGGCGAATATACAGTGAGCGGCAATATCCAATCTGAGATTGCGCTTTCTAAGGTTATAATTACAAAAGAGGGATCAAGCACTCCATTTTTAACGGATGATTCGACAGCAAAAAATAAAACCGACTATGATTTTGCGTATTTGATTACAGGTGTTACTACTAACACCTATTTAATAGTTGATATTTATAATCAAGCTAATGATAAAACAACAGTACGATTTTTAATTCGTCCTTAAATAAAGGAATTACATTTTAAAATTATATTTGCTGGAGAATCTTACCTGCGCTCTGCAAAGGTGTACTTTCAAAAAAATATACTTCCCTATAAGCTGCGCATGGTGATAAACTTTGCGCTTTTTTTATGGGATTAAATCTGAGCGAGTTGGAAACCTCCAAACGAACTCAATTTTATTAATTATAAGGTAAATTTATATGATTTAAACTCCACCAAGTTCTGTTCAACACAGGCTTCATTGTTGGCTTTTCAAGCCCAACGAAGCCTTAGCTGTTATAGGCAGTGCTTTATTTTGATACTTTAGACTTCTTAATGTTAAAAGTTTTCTGCTTTATCCATTGAATTGAAATATCAACAGGTACTCTATCATTGTCAAAGGCTGTATTGTGTCCTAATTTAGAAAACAAATAAACCGAGATTTTTAGTTATTTAACAATAGTATACTTTATTGTATAAATTAATTTATACTTTTTTGTATATATTAAAAATTAGGTTCTATATTTGTATCGAAGATTTGAATTTAAAAGCAAAAATCATGAGCAAAGAAGCATCCACAGAAACTCTTGAAGAGTATACTAAGAGTGATTACAAATATGGGTTTACCAGTAATATCGATACTGAACTTATCCCAAAAGGTTTAAATGAAGATACTATCCGATTAATATCTTTTAAAAAGGAAGAACCACAATGGATGCTTGACTGGCGTTTAGAAGCGTTTAGACATTGGGAAACACTGAAGGAACCTAAATGGCCGAATGTAAAATATCCCCCAGTAAATTACCAAGATATTATTTATTATGCTGCCCCCAAACAGAAAAAAGTACTCAACAGCTTGGATGAAGCTGATCCTGAACTATTGAAAACGTTTGAGAAATTAGGTATTTCAATAGGCGAACAAAAACGATTAACCGGAGTTGCTGTTGATATAGTAATTGACAGTGTTTCTGTGATTACTACTTTCAAAGAAGAATTATCCAAATTAGGAATTATCTTTTGCTCATTTGGTGATGCCGTAAAAGAACATCCCGAACTAATAAAAAAATACTTGGGAATGGTTGTTCCTTCAACTGATAATTTTTATGCCGCGCTAAATTCCGCCGTGTTCACTGATGGTTCATTTTGTTATATTCCAAAAGGCGTTCGTTGCCCAATGGAACTTTCCACTTATTTCCGTATCAACGCCGAGGGATCTGGTCAGTTTGAAAGAACATTAATTGTGGCCGAAGCAGGCAGCTATGTTAGCTATTTAGAAGGTTGCACCGCTCCTACAAGAGATGAAAATCAATTGCATGCTGCAGTTGTTGAACTTATAGCCTTTGACGATGCTCAAATAAAATATTCCACCATTCAAAACTGGTATCCGGGTGATAAAGACGGAAAAGGCGGCATCTATAACTTTGTAACCAAAAGAGGATTATGTTCAGGTGTACGATCAAAAATAAGTTGGACACAAGTTGAAGCAGGTTCTTCCATTACATGGAAATATCCAAGTTGCATTTTAAAAGGCGACTATTCAACGGGTGAGTTTTATTCTGTAGCCGTTACCAATAATTTACAACAAGCTGATACAGGAACTAAGATGTGGCATATTGGTAAAAACACCACCAGCACCATCATTTCCAAAGGAATCTCGGCCGGCAAAAGCAATAACTCTTACAGAGGTTTGGTTAAAGTGGCGAAAAATGCAGAAAATGCCAAGAATTTTTCACAATGTGATTCTTTATTAATGGGTGATAAATGTGGTGCGCATACCTTCCCTTATCTCGAAATTGACAATGATACAGCACAAATTGAACACGAAGCCACAACTTCTAAGGTGGGCGAAGACCAACTTTATTATTGTATGCAAAGGGGATTGAAACAAGAGGATGCCATCAATCTTATTGTTAATGGGTATTGCAAAGATGTGTTTAAAGAATTGCCTATGGAATTTGCAGTGGAAGCACAAAAATTGCTTTCTGTAAGTTTAGAAGGTAGCGTCGGATAAAACAATAATTAAATAAAAAACAGAACTTATGTTAACGATAAAAAATTTACACGCAGAAATTGAAGGAAAAAAAATATTGAATGGCATTAACCTTCAAATAAATGCCGGCGAAGTACACGCTATAATGGGACCAAACGGTGGTGGTAAAAGTACGCTGGCACACGTCTTGGCAGGTCGAGAAGGTTATGAAATTACTCAAGGTAGTGTTACCTATATGGGAAAAGACCTCCTCGAATTATCAGTTGATGAACGTGCCAAGGAAGGTATATTTCAGGCATTTCAATACCCGATAGAAATTCCGGGAGTAAGTACCGCAAACTTTCTTAAACACACCATTAATGCCGTTAGAAAACATCAAGAAAAGCCGGATTTGAGTGCCATAGAAATGCTGAAATACATTAAAGAGAAGGCAAAATTGGTGGAGATGGAAGATGGCTTTTTAAGCCGTTCCCTAAATCAGGGATTTTCGGGCGGAGAAAAAAAACGAAATGAAATTTTACAAATGGCTGTGTTAGAACCAAGACTTGCCGTGTTGGATGAAACGGATTCTGGACTTGATATTGATGCGCTAAAAATAGTTGCCAATGGGGTGAATCAATTAAAAACAAAAGACAACGCTTTCATAGTAATTACACATTACCAGCGATTACTCGATTACATTATCCCCGATTTTGTGCATGTGTTATACAATGGGCAAATCGTTAAATCAGGAGATAAAAATTTAGCCTTGGAGCTGGAAGAAAAAGGATATGACTGGATCAAAGAAGAACTGGCAATAGTAACATCTTAAAAAGATAAACATGGCAAATTCAAATACACCAGATAAAAACGATAGCAGGGGAAAGTTTATTGAACTATTCCAGCATTATGAAAGTAAGCTAAATGGACAGAAAGATTATGCAGGGCATGCTATACAAAAAACTGCGATTCAACGATTGAGCAATGACATAAATTTTCCAACCAAAAGTAATGAAGATTGGAAATATACCAGTGTTGCTGAGTTACTTCAGCCAGACTACCATCAGCCAAAACTTGTTGACCTTACAACAGAAGATGTTAAGCCTTTTGTTTTTGAAGGGCTGGACGTATACTTGCTAGTTTTTGTGAATGGTAAATACAATAAAGCACTTTCATCAAAGGACGAATTAATAGAAAAAATTATTATTCAGGATATTTCCGTTGGATTGCAAGAAGATGGACTGACAAAAGCAACAGCTTCCGAATACTTAAATAAATGGGCAAGCGAAGCAAATAATTCCTTTATGGTATTAAATACCGCTTTCGGTGAAAATGGAATTTATATTTATGTACCTTACGGATTAGTGCTGGATCACCCTGTTCATATATTGAATATAGCTCATACAGAAGATGAACCAACAGTTATCAGCCCGCAAAAAATAATCGTAGCCGGAGAAAATAGTAAAGTAACAGTTATCGAAACCTTTCACCATCTCACTAATTCTCAACAAACGTATTTCACAAATACGGTGACACAGTTGGTCCTAAAAAGAAATGCGATTGTTGATCATTATAGAATTCAAGATGAAGATGAGAATTCATATTTTATCAATAATACCGAAATTGAGCAGATGCGTGACAGTACCTACAGTTCTTATGTGGTTGATTTGGGTGGAAAATTAGTAAGGAACAACCTAAGCTCCATTTTAAAGGATAGCGGAACAATGACTAATTTTTACGGCCTTTATGTGGGTATAAATAAGCAGCATATAGACAACCAAACCTTTATTGATCATGCGTATCCGAATTGCAACAGCAACGAATTGTACAAAGGAATTCTCACAGATAAATCTGTAGGAGTATTTAATGGTAAAATAATAGTACGACCAGATGCTCAAAAAACAAATGCGTTTCAAAAAAACCATAGCCTTGTTTTATCAAAAACCGCCAAGATGAATAGCAAACCCCAGTTGGAAATTTTTGCAGATGATGTTAAATGCAGTCACGGTGCAACCATTGGACAATTGAACAAAGAGGCTTTGTATTATATGCGTTCACGAGGCTTATCTAAAAAAGAAGCTATATCAGTTTTAAAACAAGCTTTTTTAACGGAAATAACGGACTTAATTAAAATTGATGCCGTAAGAGAAAAAGTAGAACAAATGCTAGTCGATAAATTTAAAGAATTTACAGATTCAAACAATGAATTATTAAACTGATAAATGACATGCCTGAAATAACTAAAGAGGATATTCTAAAAATACTGACTAAGGTGGTTGAGCCTGACCTCAAGAGAAGTATTGTTGAATTAGGATTAGTGAATGATATTCATGTTGAAGGGAACAAAATTAGCTTTATCGTTAAAATAAGCAGCCCTACGATGATCAGTAAAAAGGTAGTAAAAGATGCTTGTATCGATAGCCTTTTGCAAGCATTAGGCACGGATATTAAGGTAGACATAGATATGCAAGCCCTACCTGGTTTTAAGAACAGAGCACCAGAACTGAGAACAATATTGCCTGGCGTTAAACATATTATTGCTATTGCCTCTGGCAAAGGTGGTGTAGGTAAGTCTACTGTTGCCGCAAATCTTGCAGTGGCATTAAGCCAATCAGGTGCAAAGGTGGGCTTGTTAGATGCCGATATCTATGGACCATCAATGCCACTTATGTTTGACCTAGTAAATAGAAAACCTGTAGTTTCCACTGATTCTGGTCGAAATCTTATGCAACCTATTGTATCTCAAGGAGTTGGAATTTTATCTATTGGTTTTTTTACGGAAGCTTCGCAGGCGGTTCCATGGCGTGGACCTATGGTTTCCAAAGCCCTTATCCAATTATTTCAGGATGCAAATTGGGGTAATTTAGATTATCTCCTTGTGGATCTTCCGCCGGGTACAGGTGATATTCATTTGACGCTGGTCGATAAAATTCCGCTTGCAGGAGCCATTGTAGTCAGTACGCCACAAGAAGTAGCCCTTGCTGATGCCAGAAAAGCCATCGATATGTTCAAGATGCCTATGGTTAATGTCCCAGTACTTGGATTGGTTGAAAATATGGTATACTATATACCAGAAGATAATCCTAATAAAAAGGAATATATCTTTGGAAAGGATGGCGCAAAAAAATTATCAGAAGAAATGAATGTTCCATTATTGGGTCAAATCCCTTTAATAACAACAATACGAGAGGCTGGAGACATTGGAGCGCCCGCAGCATTAAACGAAAATACTATTGAAGGCAAAATATTTAAAGATATAGCCCTAAGAGTAATGGAATGCGTAAGTGACATTAAAACCGTAAAGACTAACAACTAATAATTTAAAAATGGAAATAGTAGCTAAAATAGATTTAGAGACAAAAGTCATAGAAGTTCTACAAACCTGTTTCGACCCGGAAATACCTACCAATATTTATGATTTAGGATTAATATATGAAATCAACATTGATGATGATGCCAACGTGCATACCTTAATGACGTTAACTTCCCCTTCCTGTCCAGTAGCGGGAACACTTCCGCCAGAAGTGGAAGAAAAAATTAGAAATATTCCTGGAGTTAACGGATCTAATGTAGAAATAACCTGGGATCCCGGCTGGACAAAAGACATGATGAGTGAGACGGCAAGATTTGAAACCGGAATGTTTTAAATTAAACAATAACAAACTTAATAATTGAAAAAATGGAACAATATAATTTAACAAAATCGACACAACAACCCAGCTACGATGCTGTTTATGTTCAGCCCATGAGAGAAGAACTGAAATCCGTGGGATGCAAAGAATTATTAACCCCTGAAGATGTAGACAAGGCATTAAGCCGCAATGATAACAAAACCATACTTATTGTAATAAATTCCGTTTGCGGTTGTTCGGCAGGAAGTGGACGACCAGGAGTAATGATGGCGTTGCAAAACAGTGTCATTCCTGATGAGCTTTACACCCTATTTGGTGGAATGGAAAAAGATGCAATTGACTGGTACAGGTGTAAATATCTTGCAAATCATCCCACTTCCTCACCTCACATTGCCCTTTTTAGAAATGGTGAGCCAGCGGCGATTTTTAAACGTTCCGATATTGACGGACATACAGCAGAAAGTATTGCCATACAATTAGCAGCGATTTTTAACGAAGAATGCAGCAATACGGGACCTTCAATTTCCGTTAAAGATTTTGAAAATATTACTCAAGGCAAATACGGTTGTTATACTGATTTAGGTAAGGATAAAAACTAAATAGTTTGTGTCTATTTAGTTTGTGTTTATGGTTTATAATAAATTTGCAACAGTACGTTACTTTTTTATTTGCGAACTTTGTCTGTCATAGTAAATTAAATACACAAACTAATTAAATAATACAATTATGAAAATAACAGCTCAGGTAGAATATGGATTAAGAATAATGGTAAGGATAACCCGATGCACAGATGAGAAAGGACTAAGTATTCGTCAGTTAAGTGAAACAGAAGGATTATCCACAAACTATGTTGCCAAATTAACCCGAATACTTCGCTTAAAGGGATTGATTAACAGTACAAGAGGCCACATGGGCGGTTATGTACTCGCAAAACCTGCAGCTGACATAACAATCAATGATACGTTAAAAGCTTTGGGGGGAAGATTTTTTGATAAAAAATTCTGTGATAGTCATGCAGGAATACTTGCGCTATGCACCAATTCAGTAGATTGCTCTATCCGGTCGCTCTGGTCAATGATGCAGGCTACACTGGATAAATTACTAGATAAGGTAACTATGGCAGACATGATGAAAAATGAAAAAGATGTTTCCGGAGTTTTGCAAAATATTTTAGAAGGAAGCGCTAAATGAATTATTTAATTAATATTTGATTTTAAAAAGTTATTACAATGGCAATAATGATAACGGATGAATGCATCAATTGTGGAGCATGTGAGCCTGAATGTCCCAACAATGCAATTTATGAGGGTGGTGATGAATGGAGATATTCAGACGGCACTGAACTCAAAGGCATTTACACTGGACAAAATTCAGGCAATTCCGTTGATGTTAATACTCCCAATATGCCTGTATCTATGGATCTTTATTATATCGTAACTGATAAATGTACGGAGTGTGTAGGGTTTCATGATGAACCACAATGTGCCGCAGTTTGTCCCGTAGATTGCTGTGTGGATGATCCAGATTACAGAGAAACAACTGAAGAATTACTGAATAAAAAAGAAAATATGCATCTCATATGATAACCGCACCAACAAAAATACAAATAGAAAAAACAGGTCAGTTTATAGGACATGGAGGCGCTATTTACACATTGGAACCGTCAAGTCATGCACATCTTTTTTACTCCGGCAGCAGCGATAACTTGGTGGTAGAATGGAATCTGGAAGAGCCACAGCAAAACAAAGTTGTTGCAAAGATACCTGCTAAAGCATTAGCATTGAAATATGTTCTGGATAGAAACATTTTACTTGTTGGCCAGTCATTAGGAGGAATCCATGTTATTGACCTAAACAAGAATGAAGAAATAAAGTTATTGCAACTTCATCGGGAATCTGTTTATGATATTCAATATCTTCCAGAACAAGAATGCTTTTGGGTAGCCGCTGGTGACGGTACAGTTTCAGTTTGGTCAATCAATGATTTCTCATTAATTACCGCATTAAAACTTTGCGATCAAAAGATACGAAGTATCCATTTCAATAGTATTTTTAAGGAAGGGGCCGTTGGATGTGGTGATGGATCTATTCGGATTTTTGATTTTGAAACCTATGAAGAAAAGAAAATTCTTAAGGGACATGTGGATGACTTTTCGGTAAATGCAGTATGCTATCATCCCAACGGAAAATACCTTTTGTCTGGTTCGAGAGATGCCTATTTGAATGTGTGGGATATGGAAAACGATTATGCTTTAATCCATCATATTCCTGCCCATAACTACGCCATTTACAGCATCTTTTTTAGTCCAGATAAGAAGTTTTTTGCTACCGGAAGCAGAGATAAAACAATTAAAATATGGGATGCCGAAAACTTTGAAATGCTCTTGCGTATCGATAAAATGGAACACGAAGGACATAGCCATTCGGTAAATAAACTTTTATGGAGTGATTTTAATAATTACCTGGTTTCAACTGGCGATGATAAAGCGATAATGGTATGGAAAATTAATCAATTGTAATACCAGACCCAAAGTGCAAGAGAATTGCGGAAAGGGCTTAAAATTAATAGTAGTTCAAATTTAGATTATGTCAGAAATAATTGAAGAAGAAAGAAAATATACTAAAAAGCCAGATTGGCTTCGTGTAAAACTACCCACAGGAAAAGAATATGCCGAAGTAAGACAGATCGTATCCGAACATAAATTACATACGATATGTGAAAGCGGCAGTTGTCCTAACATGGGCGAATGTTGGGGAAACGGAACGGCTACCTTTATGATATTAGGGAACACTTGTACAAGATCATGCGGATTTTGCAATGTACATACCGGTAAACCTTTGCCTGTTGATTGGGAAGAACCCAAAATGGTTGCGGAATCTATTCGCCTGATGAAATTGAAACATGCTGTAATAACTTCGGTTGATAGAGATGATTTAAAAGATGGAGGTTCTATGATATGGGCTGAAACAGTAAATGAAGTGAGAAAAGCATGCACGGGAATTACTATGGAAACGCTTATTGGAGACTTTCAGGGTAAATGGGAAAACCTTCAACGCATTATTAATGTGCATCCCGAAATAGTTTCACATAATCTTGAAACCGTACGCAGATTAACGAAAGAAGTTAGGGTACAGGCAAAATATGACAGAAGTCTTGAAGTTCTTAAAAGATTGAAGGAAGCCGGGATGAAAACCAAATCGGGGATTATGTTGGGTTTAGGCGAAACCGAAGAAGAAGTTTACGAAACTATGGACGACTTGCGAGGTGTAGGTGTTGATGTATTAACTATAGGACAATATATGCAGCCCTCTAAAAACCATTTAGTCGTTATAGAATTTATTAAGCCCGAAATATTTGCCAAATATAAGGAAATAGGCTTGAACAAAGGCTTTCGTTTTGTTGAAAGCGGACCTTTAATAAGGTCATCTTATCATGCAGAAAGACATTTATTTTAACAAATAATAAAGATTAACAAAAACCAAAATAATAATGGCTAAAACAAAAATTACAGTTAACAGCAATGGTTCCCTGAGAATAGAAAGTGATTTTGAGATTGTAGATAAAAATGGAAATGTATATGATTTAGCAGGACGAGAGGTGCTTTCACTTTGCCGTTGCGGTCTTTCTAAAAACAAACCCTTTTGTGATGGTGCTCATAATGGATATTTTGAACATGAGGCTGTTGCATTTAATTTGCCTCCTAAAAAATAATACATTAAACAAGCATTATGTCCGGCGTTACTATAAGTTTTGATAATTCTTTCCAAAAACTTCCTGTATTTCTAAAAAAAAATTGCTTAAGATTTTGTATTTATCTTTTGCCGAATATCCGGAATATGAGTCTTATTCAAAAACAGCACCGACAAAGAATAAAAATTATAGTGTTTCCTGTTCCTCTTAAGTGATTTTGAAATCAAAGAGGAATGCAAAATAATTAAAAACATAAAAACATGTCAGAATATAAAGTTTATTTAAGCTGGAAGAATGAAGGGGAAGATTTCATATACAAAACATACGACCGCAGCCATTTGTGGAAATTTGAAGGTGGAACTTTAATCAAAGCTTCCGCGGCTCCTGATTATTTGGGTAAGGCAGAATTAGTAAACCCCGAAGAAGCCTTTGCAGCCTCGCTGGCAAGTTGCCACATGCTCACCTTTCTGGCCATTGCTTCCATGAAAAAATATACGGTAGCAACGTATGAAGATAATGCAGTAGCCAAACTGGGTAAAAACGAAAAATTAAAAATGGCAGTAACAACCGTGTATCTAAGACCTAATATCGTCTTCAAAGGAGATAACCTACCGGATAATACTACAATAGATGAAATGCACCACCGAGCCCACCAGGAATGTTTTATTGCCAATTCGGTTTTAACAGCCATAATTATTGAACCGGTGTATTAAAGTATTGGTGAAAAAAGCTGTAATTTTTTGGACAAAAAAAAGTTTACTATGCTCCGCAAAGGAGCAAAATATTTACATTGACAAATATGAAACATGAATTTATACAATAGCCATGGATACTACTTCAGAACGCAAAAATAATGTACTGTCCCTAATCAGTGAAAATGGTCAATTAAATGTATATGATTGGCTTGCCGACATGCCATTGCCCCCAAATCAACAAACATTCAACATTGTTGAAATAAAATTTAAAGGAGGCCGTAAAGATTTTTATGTAAATCTTGAAAATATCAACCTCACAAAAGCCGATATAGTAGTTGTTGAAACCTTTGGCGGACATGATATCGGACATGTTTCATTAACCGGAGAATTGGTCCGTTTGCAATTAAAAAAACACACTATTTTTACGGAAGAGGTCATAAAAAAAATCTATCGAAAGGCAACATCAGCGGATATTGAAAAATGGAAAACAGCTAAAAGTCTGGAATCTGAAACGATGTATAAAGCCCGCCTTTTAGCTAAAGATTTAAACTTGAAGATGAAAATATGTGATGTCGATTATCAAGGAGATAAAACCAGTGCAACCTTCTACTATACCGCTGATGAACGGGTAGATTTCCGGAAACTGATTCTGGTAATGGCTGCAACGTTTCATATCAAAATAGTAATGCGTCAGATTAGTCTGCTAGAAGAAGCTGCCCGTTTAGGTGGTATCGGTACTTGTGGAAGAGAGTTTTGTCATTCTGCCTGGTTAACCGATTTTAATACTAGTGCTACAAGTAGAAGCAAACGTAAGCAATGGAGTGAATTTAAATGTTGCTTAATAGAGGATCGAGAAAATAATAAATCTTCTTTGAAAGGCAATGATCTTAATACAATTAAAACTCTTAAAGGTATCGCCCGCCTTCAAAAAACAGATATTGAAAAAAAAATAATGTGGTTTAGTTACCTCAATGAAGACGATTTAATACCTGTAAAAATCACAAGGGTTAAAGAAATTCAAACACTAATTAATGAAGGCATGATTCTGAAAGATTTAATGGAGGAGGCTGCAGTAATGGAGAAACCAAATAGATCCAAAGTGCTGGATTTTGTAAACGTTGTGGGACAAGATAGTCTAACAAGATTCGAGAAAAAAGGAACAAATAAACGTAAAAAAAGGAACAAATGAAACTGACCAAAAAATATAGAAAAAATAACGCTTTTTGACGTTCACAAAATTCGAAAAAATTTCCCTGTCCTTTCGCGGATGGTGATCGATAAACCGCTAATTTATTTCGATAACAGTTCTGCTATCAGAAGAACTGATAAGCAATGCATTCAAAGCGGTTCGTGATTTTTGTATATTTTCATACTATTATTTTTATTACACAATTACAATATTAAACACTCCTAATTAGGCAGTTGTGTTTTATTTTAATTAAAATCATTACCATTTTTTTTCTTAGAATTCTTCCGTTCTATCCCTTCCTGTTTTATATAAGAACAATACCATTATATTCTTACAAATCTAAAAAAAATTGCAATTTAGGGTTTCCCGTAAAACCATAAATCTATATAAAAAAACCGTCTAGTTCTCATAAACAAGACGGTTTCTTTATATGTCTAAAAACGGTAAACTAATCCATTACTTTATAAAAAAACATTTCCGGTCTGCCTATTACACCGGCATCCATCATTAGTTTTTTCTTTGCTTCGGAGGTTATGCTTTCTTTTGCTTTTTTCATATCCGTGATAGCAAACACTATGGTCACCATATTCGGATCATCTATACCACGAGCCAATCCTCTGTCAATAAAACCTTCTTCTATCCTTTTAGCAGTTCCTTCTGCATCATACACTTTGAGCCAAGCATCAAAATCTTTTACTTTATGGGTCACCATTACTCTATCTTTCTGGTCAATTGCCGTATCATCATTTCGTATCACCTCATAATAAGAAAATTCAGGTTTACCAATCACTCCTGCTTTTTTCATTGCTTCCTTTAGGTATGGAAGTGCGCTGAAATCTTTCGCTTTTTGCAAATCGATAAATTTAGTTGCTGTCACAATCATATTGGCATCATCTGTTCCTCTTCCTACCATATAATGCGAAATAGTATAAGCCGTTCGTATCGAATCATGAGCATCGTATTCTTTTCTCCATTTATCATAATCAGCTACTTTGTGCTTAATCACCATAACTTTAAAGGCTTCAAATGCAGCAACAGCGTTAGCAGTATCCTTAGGCATTGCCTCTTCAGTTTCTGTTCTCTCTGTCTTATTGTTTTTACAAGATAAAAATGAAGCGACCAAAAATACTATTAAAACTGGTTTTAAAAATTTTTCAATGTTTTTCATACTATTATTTTTTAAGTTGTTTTTATTACGTAAATATAACCATAAATACTGATAATCAGGTAATTACAATTTATTTAGAAACGGACTTATTTCTCGTTTACTTGTAAAATTCACTGAATTCATTAAATAGCAATTTTACAGAGGAACAATATCATTATATTCGCTAAATAATTAGGACGATTAATCGTCACTATATTGCTTGTTTAAAGCGGATTAGGTTTTTTTTTATTAATTTTAAGAATGAATATTGGAAGTAATTAAATAAGATTAAAATTTATAAAATGAAAAGAAAAATAATACAATTGTTATTTTTAATACTGCCTTTTTTATGCAATGCTCAGGAATATATAGATCTATTTTCCGTAAACTATGGGAAATCGCAAAAAACTACTTTTGAAGATTCTTCTGTTAATACCAGCATCTCCACATTTCAAACAAATCTTACTTTACCAATTGTTTTAAATGAAAAATATATTGCTGTTACCGGTGTAAATTTCAGCAGCTATAACTTACAATTATTTCCCGATTCTAATAACAATCATTTATATTCAACAAATTTAAGAGCTGGTCTGAGTGTAAAACATTCCGGACACTGGAGTGGACTATACCTGTTCCTGCCAAAAGTAGCCTCTGATTATATCAATGTCAGCAGTGAAGATGTTTATCTGGGTGGATTAGCTTTGTTAAAATATAAAAGAAACGAAAATTTTGGTTACGGTTTAGGACTTTACGGCAGCAGTGAAGCTTTCGGTATGTCCGTGGTTCCCATTGTTACTTTTTATTATCATAGTCCGAATAAACGTTTTGAAATAAATGCCTTTATGCCAAATGATGCCGATATCAATTATAGTCTGACTGATAAAACAAAAATAGGTGTTGATTTTCTGGGTCATGGAAATAGTTATAAACTGACAACAGAAAACGTCAGGTCTACCTATGTCGTAAATAATTCGATAGATTTTTCCGCATATGTACAACAAGGTTTGTTCAACAAAAAAATTCTTTTACGTCTAAAAATGGGGTATTTATTAAACGATTTTAGAGTATATCCGATAGACCAAAAACTTGATTTACAAATTCTTGTATTAAGATTTGGTGATAACCGTACGAGATTATTCCAAGACAAATCAAACACTATTCTTTTTAAGATGGAAGCCATTTATCGTTTTGATCTGAGTAAGGTTAAAAAATAAGCAGTTTTTAATTTTTTTTCAACAGTTTAAACTTGTATTCGAATAAAAAAGCCATCCCAAAAAAATGAGATGGCTTCGATTTATAAAAACTTCATTTATAAAATATAATCTGTATTGATAAAATTAGACTCTTTGCTGTTTAATAACTCTTGCAAAATGGCATTGTTATAGTCATTGTCTTTAGAAGCAACAAAAGTTCTGATAGAGAATGAACGCAGGGCATCGTGAATACTCAATGTCCCCACTGCTGAATCTTTTCTTCCTGTAAACGGGAAAACATCCGGTCCTCTTTGACAAGAACTATTTAAGTTTACTCTACAAACAAGATTCACTAAAGTGTCAATAAGCGGTGCAATGGTTTTGATGTCTTTTCCAAACAAACTTACTTGTTGTCCGTAATTAGACTCGGCCATATCGTTCAATGGTTCCTGAATATCTTTAAAAGACAGAATTGGCACCACTGGTCCAAACTGCTCTTCATGATACAAACGCATCTCTTTGTTTATTGGAAATAAAACTGCCGGAAAAATATAATTATCAGTATGCTCTCCTCCCTTTGCATTGATAATTTTTGCTCCTTTACTTGTAGCATCATCAATCAATTCTTGTATATAGGCTGGTTTTTCTTTTTCTGGTAAAGGAGTCAGAAATACGGATTTATCCCATGGATTTCCAAAAGCTAGCGCATCCACTTTGGCAGCAAAACGCTTATTGAATTCATCTGCGATTGATTCATGAACATACAAAACTTTCAAAGCAGTACAACGTTGCCCATTAAAGGATAATGACCCAGCAATACATTCTTGTATGGCCAAATCTAAATCGGCATCCGGAAGGATTATCGCAGGATTTTTGGCTTCTAAACCTAATACTAAACGCAATCTGTTTTTGTTTGGATGTTGGTCTTGCAAAGCAATCGCTGATTTACTGTTTCCAATCAAAGCCAAAATATCAACTTTCCCCGACTTCATGATAGGCGAAGCGACTTCTCGACCTCTACCATAAACAATATTGATGGCTCCGGCAGGAAAACTGCTTCTGAACGCTGCTAACAAAGGAGAAATTAATAAAACACCATGCTTGGCAGGTTTAAAAATTACAGGATTCCCCATAATCAATGCCGGAATAAGCAACGAAAAAGTTTCATTCAAAGGATAGTTGTAAGGTCCCAGGCACAATACAACACCAAGTGGTCCTCTGCGAACCATGGCATTTATCCCTTGCACTTTAGAAAAATGAGAGCTTTGAGCATTTAATTCTTTGTAACTTTCGATAGTGTCGTAAATATATTCTACGGTTCTGTCAAATTCTTTTTCAGAATCTCCCAAAGATTTCCCAATTTCCCACATCAAAAGTTTTACAACCTCTGTTCGAGTTGTTTTCATTTGAGCGACAAAATTTTCCATGCATTTGATACGATCCACTACTTTCATAGTAGGCCATAAACCTTGACCGTTATTGTATGCCGCCGATGCCGCCTCAACCGCTTCCATTGCTTCTTTTTCTCCCATAAAAGGAATAGAACCCAATATAGTAGGCTCATATTTTTCTGTTGATGAAATAGTGGAAAACACTGCCGAAGTTTGGCCTTCCCATTTTTTTAATTCACCATTCACTAAATACGTGTCTTGATTTAATAATGTTTTAATCTGGAATTCTTCTGGTATTGCATTCATTGTAGGTTGCTTTTGTTTTTTGGTAATAAAGTATAAACCAAGTTATACTCGCTAATTTTTATGGCGCAACGATTTCTCCGTTCCAAGCCAAAATACCTCCTGTTAGATTATAGGCATTTTCAATACCCAATTCATTCATAACTTCACAGGCTTTTGCACTTCTTGCCCCGGAACGACAATAGACGTAATAGTTTTTATTTTTGTCTAAAGTTTCGATTTCATTTACAAAACCTTGTCCCATGTGAATATCAATATTTATGGCATTGGCTATAATTCCGTCATTGTATTCGTCCTCTGTTCTTACGTCTAGTATCACTGCATTCTCATCTGCTTCGAGCTGAGAAATCCAATCTTCTTGTTTTAAATTCATGATGATGTTTTTTGTAAAAATACGATGTTTTTAAATAACTATAAACAGTCCTCTTTTAAATTATTATATAATTCAAAGAAAACGTTTTCGCTAAATACTAATAATCAACAAATTACATTTTTGCTTACGAAATCATTAAAAAATAGTCCATCAAATCTATAGGAAATACATTTAATTTATTCTTCGAATTTTGTTTTCCAAGTATCAATTTCAATTAAACAGTTCACCTGAATAATTAACTTTTTAGCTTACTTTTACACTGCTTATCTTGATTTTTTTCAAAATAACAGTTTCTTTTTTAACTAATTATATTTTAAAAAAACACTTCGCAATGCATGATTCTGATGATTTAAAAAAAATATTCCCATCGTTTTCAGACGAGCTTATTAATGAAATTGAAACGAATGCTATTCTCCAGTCCTATAAAACCGGGGATATCATCATGCGTACAGGTCAGTATATCAACAACACGATTTTGGTGACTAAAGGTCAAATTAAGATTTATCGTGAAGGAGAAAACGGAGGCGAGTTTTTTATGTATTATTTGCAACCGGGGCAAGCATGTGCAGTTTCCATGATATGTGCCACCAAAAGTCAAACAAGCCAGATTATGGCAAAAGTGGTGGAGGATGTTGAACTGATAATGATTCCACTTTCCTTGATGGAAAAATGGATGATGAAATATCGCAGTTGGTACGAATTTGTACTATTTACCTATCGAACTCGATTTGAAGAAGTCCTGGAAGTATTAGACAGTATTGCATTTCGAGCTATGGATGAGCGATTAGAGTTTTATTTAAAACGCCATGCGGAAGCTTGTGGTTGTAAAGATTTGAAATTATCCCATCAGGAAATTGCAACGGAATTGAATACTTCCAGAGAAGTGATTTCTCGTTTGCTCAAAAAGATGGAACAACGCGGAATGGTAAAATTGCATCGCAATCAAATCGAACTTTTGACATAAAAACTATTCAATATTATAAATGTTACTGTTTGTAAATTAAATACAAGCAACCTTTTTAATAAATATTTATAGATGGAATATATTGGTTATTTAGCTTCAATCATTATCGGACTTTCTCTAGGTTTAATTGGAGGTGGCGGATCTATTCTTACCATACCAATTTTAGTTTACTTATTTAAAATAGAGCCCGAATTAGCCACAAGTTATTCTTTATTCATAGTGGGAATTACTGCTTTATTTGGTTGTATAAGCCATTATAAAATGGGAAACCTTAGAATTAAATCAGCGCTGCACTTTGCTATACCTTCAGTTTTTTCTATTTTAATAATTCGCGAAGTCATTTTTCCAAAAATAGCATCTACAATTTTCTCCATTGCTTCCTATCAAGTTTCAAAAGGTTTTTTGATAATGATTATTTTTTCTGTACTGATGATGGCAGCGGCCATATCGATGATACGTAAAAGAAAAGCGATACCGAATCCGCCAAAAACAAATTACACCCAACTGGGAATAATTGGATTTATAGTGGGAATTGTAACTGGTTTTTTGGGAGCTGGTGGTGGATTTTTAATCATACCGGCACTATTGTTTTTTGCTAATTTACCAATGAAACAAGCCGTTGGAACATCATTACTGATTATCTTCATAAATTCAAGCATAGGTTTTGCTGGCGATTTATATATTGGCACACCAATTAACTATTCGTTTTTACTCGTGATTTCGAGTATTGCGTTTATAGGAATGATTATGGGAATCCAGCTTTCAAAAAATATTGACGGAGCCAAACTTAAACCAATTTTTGGTTGGTTTGTATTAGTAATGGGAATATATATTATTGCCAAAGAAATCTTTTTTAAATAAAATACTTTGTGTAACAATAGTCACTCTTAAAATCAAATACAAGAATTATCTTTGTATAAGAATCTTAAATTATAAAATCATGCAAATAGAACAAATTTATACAGGATGTTTAGCACAAGGTGCCTACTATATAACTTCAAATGGGGAAGCTGCGATTATAGATCCGCTTCGCGAGATACAACCCTATTTAGACCGATTAGAACGTGACAATGTAAAGCTAAAATATATTTTTGAAACTCATTTTCATGCTGATTTTGTTTCCGGACATGTTGACCTAAGTAAAAAAACCGAAGCCCCAATCGTTTATGGACCTACTGCTAAACCAGAATTTGATGCAATAATTGCAACAGACGAACAGGAATTTAGCGTTGGAAACATCAAAATAAAAGCATTACATACCCCAGGCCATACCATGGAAAGTACGACGTACTTACTAATGGATGAAAATGGAAAAGAACATGCTATTTTCTCTGGAGATACTTTATTCATAGGTGATGTAGGAAGACCTGATTTAGCTCAAAAAGCGGCTCACATGACTCAGGAACAACTAGCGGGAATATTATTTAATTCGTTAAGAACAAAAATAATGACTTTGCCTGATGATGTAATTGTATATCCAGCTCATGGTGCCGGCAGTGCTTGTGGCAAAAACATGAGCAAAGAAACCGTTTCGACTATTGGGAACCAAAAAGCAACCAATTATGCTTTGAGAGCCAATATGACCGAAGATGAATTTATCAAAGAAGTGACAGAGGGATTATTACCTCCACCACCCTATTTTGGTATGAATGTAGCGATGAACAAACAAGGGTATGAAAGTTTTGAAACCGTTCTACATAACGGAATGAAAGCCATACCAGTAAATGATTTTGAAGCTATTGTAGAAGAAACCGGAGCTTTGATTTTAGATACGCGAAAAAATGGAGATTTTGCCAAAGGCTTTATTCCGCAATCGATAAACATAGGTATTGACGGAGATTTTGCCCCATGGGTAGGTGCTTTGATTGCCGATGTAAAACAACCAATTATTCTTGTTACAGAAACAGGTCAGGAAGAAGAATCGGTAACTCGATTGAGCCGAGTAGGTTTTGATAAATTAATTGGTCATCTGGACGGTGGTTTTGATGCCTGGAAAAAAGCAGGAAAAGAAATCGATACCATACACAGAATTACAGCAGAAGAGTTTGCCAATCAAGTGAAAATTGGTGAAAGCAAAGTAATCGACATTCGTAAAGAAAGCGAGTATTGCGCGGAACATGTTGAAGAAGCTTACAGCAAACCTTTAGCTAGTATAAATGAATGGATAAAAGATATTAATCCAAAAGAATCCTTTTTCCTTCATTGTGCAGGGGGTTACCGCAGTATGATTGCTGCTTCTATTTTGCAGGCACGTGGCTTCAGGAATATTACAGAAATTGAAGGTGGATTTAACGCTATTGCAAAAACTGATTTGCCAAAAACTGATTTTGTGTGCCAAAGTAAAGTGTTATAAAGACTATTTTTTAGTATAATTACTCAAAAAACATCTGTTTATCAGCTAATTATATCTTAAATTTACCATAGATTTTAATTGAATTTTAATCCGTCAAATTATATCTGATGAAAAAAAATATGGGTTCTACAGACAGAATTATCCGCATTTCCGCAGCAGTTCTAATAGCTATATTGTATTTTACCAATACTATTAGCGGTACACTTGCCCTAGTTTTAGGAGCATTTGCAATTATTTTTATACTAACCAGTTTTATTAGCGTTTGCCCGCTATATATGCCTTTCGGGCTTTCAACCCGCAAAAAAAATATAGAATGAAAGAAATAGAATGTTGTGTCGTTTCATGCGAAAAACCGCTAGACGCAGCGTATTGGGAAGCACAATACAAAGCCAAAACCACCGGTTGGGATTTAGGAAAAGTATCACCTCCCATACAAACGTATGTAGATACAATAAGTAACAAAAACAGCAGTATTTTGATTCCTGGTTGTGGAAACAGCTATGAAGCTGAATATCTTTTGGAACGCGGTTTTACTAACATTACTGTTATTGATATTGCGCCAACACCGGTTACTGATTTAAAAGAGAAGTTCAAAAATAATCCCAATATTCAAATTATATTAGGTGATTTTTTTGAACATCAGGGAAAATACGATTTGATTATTGAACAGACTTTTTTCTGTGCTTTACCTCCTACCATGCGTCAAAAATACGTTTGGAAAATGCATCAACTTTTGGCTGATGAAGGAAAACTGGCAGGATTGTTATTCAATAGAACATTTGAAGTAAGCCCTCCTTTTGGCGGAAGCAAAGAAGAATACGAGACCCTTTTTGAAGCTGCTTTTGGCTTTTTGCAAATGGATTCCTGTTTAAATTCTATTGCACCGAGAGCCAATTCAGAATTATTTTTCGAATTGAAAAAGAACAATGAAGTCAAAGTTAACCGGTATGAATTTAGCGGCATTACCTGCAGTGGTTGCATGAAATCTGTAACAGAAAAGTTTGCAGCAATAGTGGGAATACTAAATGCGAGTATGAGCAGTGATTTTGCTGAAGTGCTAATTGTCAGTCAAAATGACATTGGAGTCGAAGATTTACAAAATGCAATTTCTTATGATGAAAAGTATCAAATTAAAAAAATAAGTTAGTAACACGAATTTACTTTTTCAAAAAAAATGAAAGAATTATTATTTTCAAATTGGCATGTTATGCGTTGGGTTCGCCTGGCGTTTGCCTTATTTTTATTTGTTCAAGCCTATATATTGCGAGAATGGATGTTTATCGTCTTTGGTGGATTTTTCTTCTTTCAGGTACTATTTAATCTAGGCTGCAGCGCTAATGGCTGTGCTATTCCAAACAATAAATACAGTAAAGATGAGTAATTTCAATACTATCATCGAGTCAGAGAAACCCGTTTTAATAGACTTTTTTGCAACCTGGTGTGGACCATGTAAAATGCTTGGACCCATTTTGAAAGAAGTGAAAGATAGTTTAGGAGATCGTATTTCAATCATAAAAATTGATGTGGATAAAAACCAACAAATAGCATCTCAATATCAAGTTCGAGGTGTTCCCACCATGATTCTGTTTCAAAATGGCAAGCAGTTATGGAGACAATCAGGGGTATTAACTAAAGAAGAAATAATTAAAACTATAATAGAAAAAAGCAATACATAACCAGAAAAGCGATCCTCGTCACAGGATTAGGAATAGTTGTAGGAGTAATCGCTGGTTAACTGTATTATTACTATATGGGTTGCGCTTCCGGGACTTGCTCTATAACTTATAAACCTCTGAATTCTAAATTATATGGGAGTTTAATGAGCGGATCAGTGTTTAATATGTTTGTGAAAGAAAATAAAAAATAATTTTTTTCATCTTCAAAATCAGTATGAAAAAACCTCCTCATTACCATAGGCTTTCAAAATCCGAATCTTTATTTGTAAGAGGGCCTTTGACACGATTTAAAAATTTAGTTTTCCTATTTAAAGTCCTATATAACTTCATTAATGCATTTCGTAAAATGCATTTTATAGGTCCTTGCGTAACAATCTTTGGTTCTGCCCGCTTTGGTCCAGAAACAAATCATTATAAAGATGCAGTAAAAATTGGAGCAAAGTTAGCCAAACTAGGATTTACAGTAATGACAGGCGGAGGCCCTGGAATAATGGAAGCAGCAAACAAAGGAGCTTATGAAGCAGGTGGTTACTCCGTAGGTTGTAATATTGTCCTTACTGTAGAACAAAAACCAAATCCTTATTTACACAAATGGATTTATATCCCTTACTTTTTTGTCAGGAAAGTTATTTTGATAAAATATTCTTATGCCTTTGTTGTTATGCCTGGGGGATTGGGAACTTTGGATGAATTATTTGAAGCACTAACACTAATCCAAAATAAAATAATAAATAATTTTCCGATAGTAATTTTTGATAAAAAATATCATGAAGAGCTAATTCATCATATCCAGATAATGTCTGATAATGAAAGTATAAGTCCCGAAGACATGAAGTTATTATTCGTTACCGATTCTGTAGAAGATTTAATCGCACACATAAAAAAACACTCCATCAAAAAATTTGGTTTAAAAAAAGAACCGTATAAATCTAAATGGTGGTTTGGAGAAAGAAAGAGGAGTTAGCTATATATACCTCATCCTTCGTTTACATTGATAGCTTAAGTTGGTAACTTTTTATAATTTATTTCACCCATTTATGCAATATTTGTTCCAAATCCGCTTGAATAATGGGTTTAGAAATATAATCGTTCATCCCTGAATTCAAACATTTTTCTTTCTCTTCAACAAATATTCCAGCAGTCAAAGCGATTATAGGAGTGTTTTCAGAATGACTTAATTTTCTTATTTCAAGGGTTGTTTCAAAACCATTTTTTTTAGGCATTTGGATGTCCATTAAAATAATATCCAACTTCTCCTTTTTATATAATTTTATTGCTTCTTTTCCATCACAAGCTTCAAAAATTATGCAATTGGGAATTATTTTTTTTATTAATTTTTTGGCTAAAAGCATATTAATTCTATTATCCTCCACTATTAATATTTTAGTCTGATTTAAATTTTCAACCAAAAATTCCATATTTTCTTCAACTTGATGCTTACATGGAGTTTTTATATTTTTATCCTTGCTTGATTTTTTAAACTTTATTGAAAAATTGAAATTGCTTCCTTTTCCATAATGGCTATCCAGATTTAACTTACTCTTCATTAATTCTAAAAGTTGATTCGAAATTGCCAAACCTAATCCCGTCCCGCCAAAATTTCGAGTGGTTGAAGAATCTTCCTGAACAAAAGAATGAAATATTTTCTTTTGATTAAGGTGTTTTATCCCGATACCCGTATCTTTTACAGAAAAGTTTATTGTTGAAAAACCTTTAGAAGACGTTATTTCATGAAGATCTAATTGTATTTTTCCAATCATTGTAAATTTTAAGGCGTTCCCAATTAAATTCACAATAATCTGCTTCAATCGTACGGAATCCGCATAAATGAATTGAGGTACATTTTTGTCAATATTCAAGATTAAATCGATATTTTTCAAATTTGCCTGATGTTTGAAAAGACTAATCACTTGATGCGCTAGTAAAAAAAGATCTATTTCTTCTATATTTAATTCCAATTTCCCCGCTTCAATTTTAGAAAAATCTAAAACATCATTAATTAAATCCATTAAAATAATCGCCGATTCATTGACAATATTAGTGTATTCCAATTGATTATTGTCCAGATTTGTTTTCATTAACAAATCAGTGAAACCAATAATTCCATTCAATGGAGTCCTAATTTCATGACTCATATTAGTTAGAAAACTGGATTTGGCTTTATTGGCAGATTCGGCTTGCAGTTTTGCTTTTATTAATTCCCTTTCCATTAGCTTAATCTCAGTAATATCAATAAAGCTAATTACTATTTCAGTTATTTCATGACTACCGTTCATTATAGGAAAACCATTTACCAAAAGTAAAACAGTATCATTAGTGAGCGATCTATTAACTCCAACTATAAAATTTTTAATTGATTTTTTGGTAGTTAAAATTTGGTTTACTGGGTATTTTTCGAATGGTAAGGGTAAATTATTTTCATCATAAAATTTCCAATTAGAATTGATTGACTGTTTTCCCTTCATTTCATCTTCGGTCAAACCCAGCAATTCAGAAGCCTTGGGATTACTAATTATAATAGAAGTGTCCAAACCATGAACGACAATACCCTCATCAAGATTATTCAATAAATCCCTGTGTCTTTTCTCTTTGTCTCGCAATGCGAATTCTGCTAATTTAAGTTCCGTGATATCAACAATAGTAATATGACATTGTTCTCCGTCTACAGAAACCAAACCAGTAAGATAACCATAAAAAACTGATTTGTCATTTGGTAATAGGTTAACTTCACATGATTCTCTGTCTTTGCTTTTGTATATTTTTTCTAAAAACAGATTAAAAATGTTTTTTGTATCATCGGAAACAAAAAAGCTGAACTGACTATTTCCTAATTTTAATCGTTCTTTACCAAGTATAGTAGAACCTGTAAGATTCACATCAATAACTTTTCCTTCTTTAGAAAGTGTAAAATATCCAAAAGGAGCAAAATCATATAATTCCGTATATTTTTCAGTAGACAACTTTAATTGCTCTTTTGCCAATAAAAGTTCTTCGTTCTGCATTTCAAGCTCAATCTGGTGTACTTCTAATTCGTGAATAAATCTCAAAGTTTCTGATTTTGAAAAATTCGATTTAGACTCTAATTGCTGTTTTTTGTTCAGCAATTCCTCTGCTTTTTGCCTAAGAGTAGTTAAGACTTCCGACTTCTTTTTAGAATTTCCCATTTTATTAGCTTTTAAATACCGCCTCTAATTCTAACCTCTTGTTCTAACCTCTTGGCAATGTCCGGAATTTAATTTTCATTTGATTCTAACAAATGCTTGATCCGTTTGTAAGGGGTTCTCTAAACTCTTATTAGTTTTAGAAGAAAAACCTATCCTTATAAATATTCAATTAATGACTCTCTAAAACTATGTAATACAATAAACATTGATGTAAATATGTTTGATTTTTTTTATTTGGGAATTGAGTATGCGTGTTTCAAGTAGGCCTATTTATATTGATAAAATCAAAGATGAATTTCATGCTTTGATTTTATAAAAAACTATTTAATCCTATTTTTAATGAAATTTAGTTTGTTTCCACAACACTATAAATCGATTTAATTGATTGTATTTTATTTTATAAAATGTAAGAATTAGTCCCTAAATTAAAAATCGCTTCCTTTTGGCTTTATAAAAAGACTCTAAGTTAATATTTTTTTTTGATTTCATAAACTGTTTCGCACATGAATATTAAAAACAAATTGAAAATAATCAATTGTATATCAAACAATTAACACTTTTATACAAAAAAATTATAAGACCCCCCGCACCAAGAATTATGTATTTATTCCTGGCTCTGTTTGGCAAATAAATGAACGGTGGTAAAGTCAATTTTTTTTGAATCATTTAAGTAACCATTTATGCAACATGTTTTCTAAATCTGACTGAATGATTGGTTTTGATAAATAATCATTCATCCCAGCTTCCAGACATTTTTCTTTATCTCCAATCATAATACCTGCTGTTATTGCGATTATCGGAATATTTTCAGCACCTTTTAATTTCCTAATTTCATCAGTTGCTTCATATCCATTTTTATTTGGCATTTGAATATCCATCAAAATCGCATCTGGTTGCTCTTTTATATATTGCTCTATGGCCTCATTTCCATCTTTAGCCTCATAAATGGTACAATTTGAAGTGATTTTTTTTACAAGTGTTTTTGCTAAAAGCATATTGATTTTATTATCCTCAACAATTAGAAGCTTTTTATTGCCAATAATTTCTTTGGAAATAAGGACATCATTATCATTTATAACAAGTTCTTCTGCATTTACATTTTTTTTATGTTTTGATTTTGGAAATTTAATTTCAAAGAAAAAATCACTGCCGTCGCCATATTTACTGATCAATTGTAATTTGCTATCCATTAATGCCAATAACTGATTTGAAATAGCCAAACCTAATCCTGTCCCTCCAAATTTTCGATTTGTTGAATTGTCTTCTTGTACAAAAGAATTAAATATTTTTTCATTATTATTTACTTTAATTCCGATACCAGTATCTTTTACAGAAAATTTTAAAATTGGCCATTTAGTATTTGAATTGGTTATTTTACTAATATCCAATCGTATTTCTCCAAAATTGGTAAACTTTAATGCATTGCTTAATAAGTTTACTAATATTTGCTTCAACCGGACAGAGTCAGCCAATATATAATGCGGCACGTTACTATCAATGTTTAGTGTTAAATCTAACTTCTTTAAATTGGCTTGGTATTTAAATAAATCAACAACTTGACGAGCCAATTTATGCAAGTTTATTTCCTCAATATCTAATTCTAATTTCCCGGATTCAATTTTAGAAAAATCTAAAATGTCATTAACAATCTGCATAAGTGAAGTTGCTGATTCATTAATAGTTGACATATATTCTGCCTGATTTTTTTTAAGATCAGATTCCATCAGCAAATGGGTAAATCCTATAATACCATTTAATGGAGTCCTGATTTCATGACTCATATTAGCCAGAAACTCCGTTTTGGCTTTATTTGCAGCTTCAGCTTGCTCTTTGGATTTCAACAATTCAATTTCTAATAATTTACGTGTGGTAATATTCATGAAACTAATCACAATTTCAGTAATATTTCCTTTTTTATCCAAAACAGGAAAGCCATTGCATAATAACCAAATTACATCCTGTTTTGCAGGTCTGTTTACGCCACAAATTATATTTTTAAAAGCTTGTTTTTCAGAAATAATTTTATTTACAGGATATTTTTCAACTGACATGACAGTAAAATCTTCATTCAAAAATGCCCAAGCAGGATCAAAGGCTTTTTTTCCTTTCATTTGATCCTCATTCAGTCCTAGCAATTCAGCCGCCATACTATTACTGACAATTATTGATGTATCTGGTGCGTGAACGACAATACCTGCCTCAAGATTATTCAATAAACCACGATATCGCTCTTCACTTTTAAACAATGCAAAATCTATTTTTTTAGATTCCGTAATATCTCTGGAAAGACATATAAAATGAGTGTCATGATTTTCACTCTCTTTCATAGGAGCAATAGAAAGTTCAAACCAATGCAATCCATCAGCCAATTCTAAATTATATTGCCTTCCATTAGAAAATCCTTTTACCGAAGCTTCCTTTACTGCTGACATCACTAAATTTGACGCATCCGCATGTAATACTTCATTCACTATTTTACCCAGAAATACATTAGGAGGCATAGCGAGGAAATCGTCATTACGAGAATGGTAATTATAAATATGACCATCTAAACCTATTTCAAACAGCATATCAGGTATAGCCTCAAATATGCTTGCCAATTTTTCATGCATTTTCAGCAAATCCTTTTCCACTTTTTTAAGATCGGTTACATCTAACATTGAACCAATAAAACGGATTGGTTTCCCTGAATCATCCCTTATGATTACTGCACGTTCATAAAAATTACCATAATTGCCATCTGCTTTTAGAAAACGAAACTCATCCGACCAGGAACTTGAATTTCCTAAATAGACCTCTTCAATATTTTTTATAACTCTGTCTCTGTCCAATGGATGCAGTCTAGATCTCCAAATAAGACTGTTTTCATCCATTGACAAATCATCATTGTATGAATTTACAAGTTCCTTAAATACTTTATTATGCCAACTTTTACCTGTTATGAAATCCAATTCAAATATCGCATCATTGGTAGCTTGTGAAATCATTTCGAATCGATCGTTCGCAACTTTAATTTTTTCTTCTGCTCGTTTACGCTCCGTAATGTCAGTAATTGTGCCAATGTACCCCACAATCTGATTTTCAGAATTTCTTTCCGGACTAGCTTGCCCCATAACCCAAGCTATTGTTCCGTCAGGGCGAACAAAACGATATTCTGAAAAAGATTCTCCCTTATTCGACACTGCAATCTCCCAACCATTGAGTGTCAAAATTTTATCTTCGCTGTGAACCCCATTTAGCCAACCATTTCCTAAAGCTTCCTCAAAAGATAATCCCGAAATTTGACACCAACGGGAATTAACATAAGTAGCATAACCCGTTGCATCCGCACGAAATATCCCAACCGGAGATACTTCAGTAAGGGTATGATAGCGTTTTTCACTTTCAAAAACTGCTTCTTCTGCTTTTTTTCTTTCCGTTACATCTCTTAAGTTGGCAATAATACCTTTTACATTACTGTCATTGATCATATTATTTATGACCCCTTCCAGCCAGATATAATTTCCGTTTTTATGTTTTGCCTGAAATAAAACGGGAAATAGTTGACCCGGATTATCCACTGATATTTGTATAGACCGATAAACATACTCCAGATAATCCGGATGAAAATATTCCTCATCAGACATATTTTCATATTCCTCATGGGTGTATCCATTTGTTCTGGTTGAAGAGGAGCTACGAAACAAAGTCTTTGAATTTTCATCAAATAAAGTGATAATACCATCATTATTTTCTACCAAGGCACGAAAACGTTTTTCGCTTTCTTCAATTTTATCTTGCGCTATTTTATTCTCAGTGACATCTCTTAAATTGGCTATAATGCCTTTCACACTGCTATCATTCAGCAAATTATTCAATACCCCTTTTAACCATATATAATGTCCGTCTTTATGTTTTACTTGAAACAAAACTGGATGTGAAGTACCCGGATTGTCCAATGTTTTTTGGATATTCTGCTGCATATATTCAACATAATCCGGATGAAAATAGTCTAAATCAGAAATTTCTGTAAATTCTTTTTTTGTATATCCAGTTATCCGTTCCGATGAGGGACTGCGAAATAAAGTATTTAAATTTTCGTCAAGTACGGTGATAATTCCTTCATTATTTTCTACCAATGCTCGAAAATATTTTTCATTATTTTCAATTGTCTCCAATGCAGTTTTTCTCTCGGTAATATCTTTAAAAAAAGCAAGAAAACGAGTCCGGGACAGTTTCACTGCGGTAACGGCTCTCCATCTAATTTCTCCTGTTTTATGAACTGTTTTAAACTCTCCTTTTGAGACACCTGTCTTTATTAAACGTTTAAAACTCTTTTTTAAATTCCCAAGTGACTCTTGGTGAGTCAAATCCCTTATAGACATTGTTAAAAGTTCCTCTTTAGAGTACCCTGTAATTGAAGTTGCAGCATGGTTTGCTTCTAAATAATTTCCTTTTTCGTCCAAGACAAAAACTCCATCAGGAGCATTTTCGATGTAATTCTTAAACTTAGCATTACTTTTTTCTGCTATTACTTTTACTTTATGATCAACTTCAGCTTGCGCTTTGGCTTTTAAATTTTTATCATTTTCAATTTTTTTGGTAATATCTTGCGTGTTCCCTCTTATGGCATATATTTTTCCATTTAAATCCGATACAGGAATAACAATGACATTAAGCCATTTTATTCTATTATTTGAAAATAATGCAGCCTGTTCTAGCTCAAAAGGTTCATTATCAATTATCGATTGACCTATTTTATTTTGAAATGCATCAACATCTGTTTTTGTAAAACGATTTAAATAAACCTCAAATAAATTTTGTTTAGGCTCCTTTTCAATTTCATAGATCGAATATAATTCCTCCGACCAAATCATTTTTTTGCTAATTAAATTGAATTCCCAGCTTCCAATTTTAGCGATTTTCTGGGCATGATTTAATAAGTTTTCACTTTTAATTAGTTTTTCCCGGGTATTTCTTATCTCTGAAATATCTCTTCCAACTGCATAAATATCTCCGGAGGAAATGCTGTTTGCAGTCCATTGAATAGTTACAAACTCGCCATTTTTTTTCAGAAATCTGTTCTCATAATTTATCGAAGGTTTTCCCGTCGAAAGACTTTCAATCTCTTTTAACGTTATTTCAAGATCATCGGGGTGTAAAAGAGGAATTAAAGAATTAGTAAGCAATTCTTCTTTTGAATATCCTAAAATTTCAACAAAGGCGGGATTTACCTCTTTAAAAAAAGCATCAATTCCCAAAACACATACTAAATCCTTAGACTCTTCAATAAAAAACTTGAAACTAGCTAGTGACTCTTCTTTTTTTAGTAATCGATCTATTTCTAATCCTTGGTCTTTTGTTTTTTTGAGCAGATCCTCATATGTTGGCTTCGTTTCTTTCATACTCCTAAAATTCAAATAATAAATCAATTGTACCGGCTAAATATAATAAAATAAAAACAAGAAATTGAATGGAGTGCTTTATTATAAAAAACATTTAAACCTGTAATATCGTTCAACTACTCCATTTTTTACTATCCCAACCAGAATTAATTTTGGCTTACCACTTTTGTAGGAGCTAATTTATTAAAGTCTTCTATTGCCAAATGTTGTTTTATGTATCCAGTTTTGAAAACATTAAAAGTAAAAGATGAAACTCTTATCAATTTATTGAACTAAACCAAAACAATTATTTTGGCTTTTTTTAAGAAAAAATTTTAATTGAAAAAATACAATATATTGTTTTACATGTACTTATGTTAAATATTCTATATCGTAAAAGAACACTTCATTACAGCTTAATGTAAATTTAACAAAAAAATAACCAACATTTGTATATACAAATATAAAATGTGTTACATTTGTACCAACAAACGAGATACATATAGGAATGAAAATTGAAGATGAAATAAAAAGTACAATAGCATTGGACATTTCAAAAAAAATCATTCTGAACGTTTTGTATACACAAAATGTAATTACAGATAATTTTAATGAAATCCTGAAACCTTTTGATATATCCGGAGAACAATATAATGTTTTGCGAATCTTAAGAGGTCAGAAAGGCACTCCTGCAAATATGTGTGTAATTCAAGAACGCATGCTGGCAAGAACAAGTAATACTACCCGATTAGTGGATAAATTGTTACTAAAAAATCTTGTTACCAGAAATGTTTGTCCTGAAAACAGAAGGAAAATTGAAGTTTTAATTACACATAAAGGCTTAGATATTCTTAAAGAATTAGACCCTAAAGTAATTGAACACGAACAATTTTTTTCAAGAAATTTGAGTGCATCAGAAGTAGAACAATTAAATAATTTATTAGAAAAATACAGAAATAAATAACAATCATTATGAGTACATTCTTAGAACACCAAAACTGGCGTTACGCCACCAAAAAATTTGACACAACAAAAAAAATAGCAACTGAAGATTTAAATATATTAAAAGAAGCTATTCGTCTAAGTTCTTCTTCATACGGCTTACAACCTTATAAAGTTATTATCGTTGAAAATCCAGAATTAAGAGCACAATTGCAGCCTGCAGCTTGGGGACAACCACAAATTGTAGAGGCTTCTCATTTAATCATTTTTGCAAATGAAACTAACATTGGAGACGATGCTATTAATAGTTTTTTGAAAAACATAAGCCAAACTAGAAGCACGCCATTAGAAGCATTGTCTGGTTATGGCGATTTTATGAAATCAAATATTTCAACATTAACTTCGGAAGCAAAAAATATTTGGACCGCTAAACAAACCTATTTGGCTCTGGGAAATTTATTAAATGCAGCAGCCGAATTAAGAATTGACGTTACTCCGATGGAAGGTTTTCTTCCTGCTCAGGTAAATGAAATCTTAGGACTAGACAAATTAAGTCTTAATGCTTGTCTAATAGCAACTTTGGGTTACAGACATACGGAAGATGCGACGCAACATTATAAAAAAGTTAGAAAATCAAACGAAGATTTATTTATCACCTTATAATTACTAATTAAAATTAAATATTAATCAAATTCAAATTTAACACATGAAAAATTTAAAGTCAATTGCATTAGCATTAGTAGTAGTTTTGTCTACTTTATCAGTAACAGCACAAACTATAAAAGTAGATGCTACAAAAAGTTTAATCAACTGGACCGGAAAAAAAGTAACTGGACAACATGAAGGTACAATCAATCTTAAGGATGGTGCATTAGTTTTCAAAGGAAAAAAATTAGTTGGCGGTACATTCAATGTAGACATGAATTCAATTGTAGTTACTGACTTAAAAGCTGGTCAAGGTAAAGAAAAACTAGAGGGTCACTTGAAAGCTGATGACTTTTTTGGAACAGAAAAATTTGCGACAGCAACTTTAGTTTTCAAAAAAATAGTAACTAAAGCTCCTAATTTTTACACTGTAACTGGTGATCTAACAATAAAAGGAATAACTACACCTATAACTTTTGATCTTGCAACAACAAAAAACAGCGCTGTAACTACTTTCAAAGTTGACAGAACAAAATACGATATTAAATATGGCTCTGGAAGTTTCTTTGACAATTTAGGAGACAAAGCAATTTCTGATAATTTTGACTTAGCAGTTGTAATGAAATTCTAATATATTTTTCAAAAAAATATTGTAAACCCCAACAAGAAATTGTTGGGGTTTCTCTTTTTATTCCACATTAAAAAAATTAAAAGCTCTTGTAAACATAAGGGCTTTTTTAATTAACATCCTTAAACTTATAATAACAAATAGATAATATTCAGTAATTATTCTTTTAACATACCCACAGTATTTTTGGTAAAAAATAACAAAAGACCATAAATAATTAGATCATGAAAAAAACAGTACTAATTGCAATTCTAAGTTTAATAACGATACCATCTGTAAATGCTCAACAGCTAAAAGGAATTTCAGGCGAAAATAATTGGTTAAAAAATTGGACTAATTTTAAACCAGCCACAACAGAATATAATGATGCAAGCAATATCTTGACAGGAATAATAGATTGTAATATTATACTGTACAAGAAAAACACATACCGCCTCGTGGGTACCGTTTATGTTACCAAAAATGCGGTGTTGACCATTGAACCCGGAACTGTTATAAGAGGTGACAAAGAAACATGCGGTACGCTTGTAGTAACAAAAGGAGCCTCTATCATTGCTGAAGGAACTGAAACCGACCCAATTGTTTTTACATCCAACAACAACATCTCGGAAAGAAAACCAGGTGACTGGGGAGGAATTATAATACTTGGAGATGCTCCCATAAATAAAATGGGTGGTGTCAGTTATTTGGATTTTAACCTTGATTCTGCGATAAGTTATTATGGAGGACAAGATCAGGACAGCAATTCGGGTATATTAAAATACGTACGCATCGAATTTTCCGGCAGAAAAATAAATGCATTAAAAGAACTCAACGGAATATCATTAGCAGGCGTTGGACGCAAAACTAAAATTGACTATATCCAAGTTAGCTACTCAAACGATGATTCCTTTGAGTGTTATGGCGGACTGGTGAATTTGAATAATTTGATTTCCTATAGAGCCACTGATGATGATTTTGATTACACTCAGGGTGTTCAATGCAATATCAGTAATTCTTTAGCTATACGCCATCCCTTTTCCTCAGATATTTCAGGATCAAGATGTTTTGAAATTGACTCTTACGACAAACCTGAAAACACAGACTTTTCGAAAAAATTATCAAAAATAACAGCCAATAATATTACTTTGATAAACATGGAAGAAAGTAATCAAGGATTAGTTAGAGAAGCTATTTACGTTAAAGACAAAAGTTATTTCAGTTTAAATAACAGTGTCGTTTCCGGTTTTAAACAATGTGTTTTACTCGAAAATAAAATAGCCGTAGTTCCTGCTAATTTAGCTAAAATTAATCTTCAAGGAATCTTAATTAATAACTGCGAGAGTAACATTCAAAGTGAAATTGAGGCAAATAATACCGAAATAATGAATTGGTATAAAAATGATTCGTTTTCTTTAGAGTACTCTAAAGTTCCCAATGCATCATTGTTTGCTGAATCTAATACAAAAAAAATACCTGATTTTAGACTAAAGGCAAATAATGTAGTGGTAAATGGATATTAAGGAATAATGATGTAAAAATTAAATCTCAAATAAAGAATAATTAACTAAGCCCCATCATTTTCTTGTTGGGGTTTCTCTTTTTTAATTTATTTAACAAAAAAAAGCAAAATCAAATGTTTTTTTCTTTTTTTATTTTTGAATAATCAAATTACATTTATATCTTTGTGATTATGAAAACAATAATAAACAATACTTGGTGGTGGAACAATTTACGTCAGTCGTCGTGAACTAAGCTCCTATAGTATTATTAAACTATAAATATAAAAGGCTTGTCATCACGACAGGCCTTTTTTTTGTCCCATTATATCACTATCACTCAACACTAAAAAACATACAAATTGAAACCTTTTATACTAAATACAAATTATAAGCAAATCCTTGCAGATACCATTACCCCAGTAAGCGTATATCTCAAAATTCGCGATAAATTTCCTAATAGTTTATTACTGGAAAGTAGTGATTATCATGGAAGTGACAATAGTTTTTCGTACATCTGTTGCAATCCGATTGCTTCTATAAAAATAGAAAATGAAATCATTCATAAGACATTCCCTGACGGTAGTTTTGAGAAAATAACAATTGATTCTGCTACTGATATCCCGGCAGTTATTCAAGAGTTTTCGAGTCAATTTAAATCAGAGAAAAATGATTTCAAATTTATAAATAATGGTTTATTTGGTTACATTTCCTACGATGCCGTTCGTTATTTTGAAAAAGTAACGATTGCTAAAAAAGACAATAGTATTGCTATACCTGATGTATATTATGCGGTTTACCAAAATATAATTGCCATCAATCATTTCAAAAATCAAGCGTATATTTTCTGTCATAGTTTAGATGGAAGAAACAACATTTCGGAAATTGAGCAATTATTGCAATCCAGAAACATTGCTTCCTATAAATTTTTGAAAGAAGGAGAAGGTTTTTCGAATCTAACCGACGAAGAATTTAAGCATAATGTGGCTTTGGCCAAAAAACATTGTTTCCGTGGTGATGTGTTTCAATTAGTTTTATCCAGAAGGTTTACCCAAGGTTTCAAGGGAGATGAGTTTAATGTTTACAGGGCGCTTAGAAGCATTAATCCTTCCCCTTATTTATTCTTTTTTGATTATGGCGATTTCAAAATATTTGGTTCTTCACCAGAGGCACAAATTATAGTAAAAGACCGTAAAGCCGAAATTCACCCTATCGCAGGAACTTTCAAAAGAACGGGCGATGACGAAAAAGATGCCATACTTGCCAAAGAATTATCCGAAGATAAAAAAGAAAACAGCGAACATGTAATGCTGGTAGATTTAGCCAGAAACGATTTGAGCAGAAACGGACATAATGTGAAAGTCGAAAAATATAGAGAAGTACAGTTTTTCTCTCATGTGATTCACTTGGTTTCAAAAGTAACCGGACATTTACACGAAAATGCCACAACCATGCAAGTGGTAGCAGATACTTTCCCTGCAGGAACATTAAGCGGTGCTCCTAAGCACAGAGCGATGCAGCTGATTGAAGAATACGAAAAAACAAACCGAAATTTTTATGGCGGAGCCATCGGTTTTATGGATTTTGAAGGTAATTTTAATCACGCCATTATGATTCGTACGTTCCTAAGTAAAGATCATCAATTGCATTCTCAAGCCGGTGCAGGAATTGTAGCCAGCTCTGATGAAGAAAGCGAAATGCAGGAAGTGTATAATAAATTGAGGGCGTTGAATGCGGCTTTGGATTTAGCGGAAACTATTTAGTAGTGTTCAGTTTTTAGTGTTCAGTCGATTTATTATGAATGAACTATTTAACCATTTATACAAATAATTACAAAAAATAATCTATTCATAGAATCCATCCTCCCATTTTGAGCGGGGCTTAAGATGAGAAAAAGAAAACAAAATGAAAAAAATACTAGTCATAGACAATTACGATAGTTTCACTTACAATTTAGTGCATTATCTGGAAGATTTAGATTGTGAAGTAACCGTTTACAGAAACGATGAATTTGATATTGATGAAATTGCAGTTTTCGATAAAATACTACTTTCTCCAGGACCTGGAATCCCAGATGAAGCAGGATTATTGAAAGATGTAATTAGAAAATATGGTCCGACCAAAAGTATTTTTGGCGTATGCTTAGGTCAACAAGCAATAGGTGAAGTTTACGGAGGAACACTCTCTAATCTGGACAAAGTGTATCATGGTGTTGCCACCAATGTAAAAACAGTAGTTGATGATGAGCTTTTATTCGAAGGATTAGGAAATGAATTCGAAGTAGGACGTTATCATTCTTGGGTGGTTGATGCCAATTTGCCGGATGTTCTCGAAGCGACTTCATTCGACGAAAATGGACAAGTAATGTCGTTGCGTCACAAAACGTATGATGTTCGTGGTGTTCAGTTCCACCCTGAAAGTGTTTTGACTCCTAATGGGAAAAAGATATTGGAGAATTGGGTGAAGATTTAGTTTTCAGTCGCAGTATTCAGTAAACAGTAAAAACTTAGTTTCTCAGTAGCTTTGAAACTTAGCACCAATAAAAAAATGAAAAACATATTAAACAGATTAATCAATCACGAAATGCTTTCGAAAGAAGAAGCAAAAAATGTATTGGTTAATATATCGAACGGGAGTTACAACACCAGCCAGATTGCATCCTTCCTTACCGTATACATGATGCGAAGCGTAAGCATTGAAGAGCTTTCCGGATTCCGTGAAGCATTATTAGACTTGTGCATCCGTGTGGATTTATCCGCTTACAATACCATCGATTTGTGTGGAACAGGTGGTGATGGAAAAGATACGTTCAATATTTCTACTTTGGCTTCCTTTGTGGCGGCAGGTGCAGGAATAAAAGTGGCTAAACACGGTAATTACGGAGTATCATCTATTTCAGGATCCAGCAATGTTATGGAGAAACTAGGAATCAAGTTCAGCAATGACAATGATTTTCTGGAAAGATGTATCGACAAAGCAGGAATTTGTATTTTACATGCACCGTTATTTCACCCCGCCATGAAAAATGTGGGACCAATCCGAAAAGAATTGGGGGTGAAAACCTTCTTCAATATGTTGGGACCAATGGTGAATCCATCCTTTCCTAAAAACCAATTAGTAGGTGTTTTTAATTTGGAACTAGCCAGAATGTATGCGTATTTGTATCAAAATACTAATGTGAATTTCACCATCCTACATTCGCTTGACGGTTATGACGAAGTTTCATTGACAGGCCCTACAAAAATGATTACCAGTTCCATGGAAGGAATGCTAAATCCAGAAGATTTTGGTGTTCGCCTTTTGCTCCAAAGCGAAATTGAAGGCGGGTCAACAATAGAAGAATCCGCTCAAATGTTTACTGATATCATTTCTGGAAAAGGAACAGAAGCTCAAAACAACGTAGTTTGTGCCAATGCTGCCATGGCAATTGCAACGGTCACAAAATGTTCTCCTTTAGAAGGATTTCAAATAGCGAAAGAAAGTTTATTATCTGGAAAAGGACTTGTAGCTTTGAATACGCTACAGGAATTGAGTAGATAAACACTGATTGCACAGATTAACACAGATAAAAACTTAGTGACTTAGCGCCTTTGCGGCAAAATACAAAATGAATATACTTGATAAAATAATAATCGACAAAAGAAGAGAAGTCATTCTCAAGAAATCCATCATTCCTGTTTCACAATTGGAAGCTTCTGTTTTCTTTGAAAAAAAGACAATTTCTTTAAGTGACAATTTAAGAAACAGCACATCTGGAATTATTGCAGAGCACAAACGTCGTTCACCATCAAGAGCGGAAATAAATTATAGCTTTACGGTAGAAGAAGTAGCAAAAGGCTACGAAACAGCTGGTGCTTGCGGGATTTCTGTATTGACGGATGGAAAATATTTTGGTGGTTCGCTAGACGATTTGCTTTTGGCAAGAGCCACAGTAAATATCCCGTTATTGAGAAAAGAATTTATTGTTGATGAATACCAAATATTAGAAGCCAAAGCCCACGGAGCCGATTTAATTTTGCTCATCGCTGCAGTTTTGACAAGAGAGGAAATCAAATCATTGTCTGAATTTGCTAAAAGTCTTGGACTCGAAGTTTTACTGGAAGTTCACAATCAGGAAGAGTTGGAAAAATCGATAATGCCAACATTGGATATGATTGGTGTGAACAACAGAAACCTAAAAACATTCGAAGTGAGTTTGGATTTCAGCAAGCAATTGGCAGCACAAATTCCAGATGATTTTGTGAAAATTTCCGAAAGCGGGATTTCATCAATCGAAGCAATCAACGAATTAAAACCTTTTGGCTACAAAGGATTCTTAATTGGAGAAAACTTCATGAAAACCGATAATGCTGGTAAAGCAGCAACCGAATTTATTAAACAATTAGCCCCCTAACCCCCCAAGGGGGAACTAGCAACTAATAAATATATTTAGTTATTATGCAATCAACTTCAAAAAACATTTCCACAAAAACTAATCTAGGTTCGGCTCCTTCCCCTTCGGGGAGTCCCGAGGCTTCGGGAGGGGTGGGGATAAAAATCTGCGGTATGAAACATCCCGATAATATAATTGAAGTAGGTTCGCTACTACCTGATTATATGGGTTTTATATTCTGGGAGAAATCAGCCCGATATTTTGACGGAGTGATTCCAGAATTACCAAAATCAATTAAAAAAGTAGGCGTTTTTGTAAATGAAACTGTCGAAGTAATTTTGGCGAAAGCCCAAAAATACGATTTGCAAGTCATTCAATTACACGGTCAAGAACCCGCCGAATTTTGTTTAAATTTAAAAAATGAATTAGATACGAAAATCGAGATAATTAAAGTATTCTCGGTCGATGATAATTTTGATTTTGAAGTGTTGAAACCATTTGAAGCCGTTTGTGACTATTTCCTTTTTGATACCAAAGGAAAATTACCTGGCGGAAACGGAACCACATTCGATTGGAAAGTATTAGAAAAGTATCCTTCAAGCAAACCATTATTCTTGAGTGGAGGAATCGGAATTGAGGATATGGAAGCAGTAAATGAAATTTCGAAAACCAATTTACCCCTTTACGCCATTGACGTAAACAGTAAATTTGAAATAGAACCCGGATTAAAAAACACACAATTATGTAGAGACGCACTGCAGTGCGTCTCTACAGGAAACAAAATAAAAAAATAAAATTATGTCATACAATGTCAACGAAAAAGGCTATTACGGAGAATTTGGAGGAGCCTACATTCCTGAAATGTTATATCCAAATGTAGAAGAATTACGCCAGAATTATTTAAAAATAACCGCTGAACCTGAGTTTCAGGCTGAATTTGATGCCTTGCTTAAAGATTACGCAGGTCGCCCTACGCCTCTTTATTTTGCAAAACGCCTATCAGAGCAATACAACACTAAAGTTTATCTGAAAAGAGAAGATTTGTGTCACACTGGCGCCCATAAAATCAACAACACCATCGGACAAATCCTACTTGCAAAGCGTTTAGGCAAAACCAGAATCATTGCCGAAACTGGTGCAGGACAGCACGGTGTCGCGACAGCAACCGTCTGTGCGCTTATGGGATTAGAATGCATCGTTTATATGGGGGAAATCGACATCAAGCGTCAAGCGCCAAATGTGGCTCGTATGAAAATGTTAGGTGCCGAAGTTCGTCCCGCTCTTTCAGGATCTCGAACCCTAAAAGACGCCACTAATGAAGCCATTCGCGACTGGATCAACAATCCTGTCGACACTTATTATATTATTGGATCTGTCGTGGGCCCGCATCCTTATCCAGATATGGTTGCGCGTTTCCAAAGTGTTATCTCTAAGGAAATCAAAGAACAATTATTAGAAAAAGAAGGCCGCGAAAATCCGGATTACGTGATCGCTTGTGTGGGTGGCGGAAGCAACGCTGCCGGAACTTACTACCATTTTCTTGAGGAGCCATCCGTAAATATTATCGCTGTGGAAGCCGCGGGATTAGGCGTAGATTCTGGTGAAAGTGCCGCAACCTCAGTATTAGGTAAAGTGGGCGTTATTCATGGCAGCAAAACCTTGTTAATGCAATCTGTTGACGGTCAGATTACGGAACCGTATTCTATTTCTGCAGGTTTAGATTACCCGGGAGTTGGTCCTATGCACGCGCACTTATTCGCTTCAAAAAGAGCCCAATTCATCTCCATTACGGATCAGCAAGCCATGGATTGGGGTATAAAACTATCCCAGATGGAAGGTTTGATTCCTGCAATAGAAAGCGCGCATGCCTTTGCCGTTCTCGACGAAATGAAATTCAAACCAGAAGATATCGTGGTCATCAATCTTTCCGGTCGTGGCGACAAAGATTTGAATACTTATATTGATTATTTTAAATTATAGTTGAGTTTATCCTGATTTTTTCAGGGCGTTACCCCGCTTTCACTAGCGTTTCAGCGCGGTCAGGCTTTCCGTTGCAATCTTTTTTATCTCGTTAAAAAACGAGACAAAAAAGGATTTCCACTTTAATCCTTAACGCAAACGCAACGATAAAAATGAAAAACAATTTAACATTGCCAAAATAAAACCTATGGAAAAATTATTCGCTTACGGCAGCTTGCAAAATGAGGACATACAAAAAGATCTTTTTGGGCGTATTCTTGAGGGAACTCCTGAAACGTTAATTGGTTATGTAGTAAAGGAAATTCAAATCGAAGAAGAATTTGGATTGGTACACTATCCCATTATTACCGAAACCAATAGACCGGAAGATACAATCAACGGTATGGTATATTCCATTTCGCTGCAAGAACTTCGCCAAACGGATCTTTACGAAGGATTGCATTACAAACGCGTGGAAGTGCATTTGCAATCCGACCAAAAAGCTTGGGCCTATAGCGCGGCAATTTAAACTAGTAAATTAAAACTATAAGGTCAAAATAGACCTTGTAAACAGAATAAAAAACATTAAAATGAACAGAATAAATCAAAAATTACAAGAAACTAAAAAGATACTTTCTATCTATTTCTCTGCAGGATATCCTAATCTGAACGACACGGTACAAATCATTCAGGATTTAGAGAAAAGCGGCGTTGACATGATTGAAATCGGGTTGCCGTTTAGTGATCCATTGGCCGACGGACCAACGATTCAGGCCAGTTCAACCCAAGCGTTACATAACGGAATGACAACACAAGTTTTGTTTGACCAATTAAAGGACATTCGGAAATCAGTTTCGATACCGTTGATAATAATGGGCTATTTCAACCCGATGTTGCAATACGGAATAGAGAATTTCTGCCAGAAATGTGCCGAAATTGGCATCGATGGTTTAATCATTCCCGATCTTCCCGTTGATGTGTATGCCGATGAATACAAAGCAACTTTCGAAAAATACGGATTGAAAAATATATTCTTGATTACGCCACAAACTTCAGTAGAGCGCATCAACTTTATTGACAGTGTATCTGATGGATTTATCTATATGGTAAGTTCGGCGAGTGTTACGGGTTCCCAAACTGGTTTTGGAAGCATTCATGAAGATTATTTCAAACGCATTGCCGACATGAATCTAAAAAATCCTCAGGTAATTGGATTTGGAATCAACAACAAGGAAACTTTTAACCAAGCCACACAATTTGCCAAAGGAGCAATTATAGGAAGTGCATTCATTCAGCATTTAACCGAAAATGGAATTGGAAAAATCGAAGAGTTCGTAAAAGCGATTCGATAAACAACTTCTTAATATATTTAGTAAACGGCGTTTAAGTGAATTTTAAACGCCGTTTTTTTGTGTTTAAATCTTATAAAATACTAAACTATTTGTAAGGTTATTTTCATATATTAGCAAAAACAAAAAAGATGACGTTTGTCAGACAAAGCCACCCAAATTTGGGGTGACAGGTCTGATGTCGTCAGTACTATATACTAGTTATGCGCAACTTTACCTAAAAAAATGAACGAATTTTTAAAACTAAACAAAGAATTTTTAATAAAAAGCTATTATTGGTTTAGTGGAATATTAACTACAGGTTTTTTACTTTATTTGTGTTTTTTCTATAAAGAAGTTACTTTATATTTGATAGTGATAATATTAATTTTAACCATATTAATACTTCCATTTTTTGTTCTTAGTGTTTGGACTTATGACTGGAATAGAAAAAGAAAATATATTAACCGAATTGTTAAACAAAATCCATATTCAGAATTGGAAAAAATTGGGTTTAATAAAAAAACTTTAATTGAAAATCATAACAGCTTAAAAGATTATGTTCCGTTTGGAGAAATTAATGGAATTCAAATAATACTAAATGTTGATATTCGAAAATCAAAAGTTGTAGAGTTTACAACGTATTGCAATACATTCAATTTAAACAGCAAACAGTTTTCTGAAAAATTTAATGAATTAAAACACAAAAATATTGAATTGAGCTTTTATTCATTGACAATGAAAATAGATACCAAAAGAGAAAAAATATCAATTCAAAATCTTGAAATGATGTTGTCGGAACTAACACATATTGTAAAAATAAATAAATTTGAACCGATTTTAATAACAGAATTTAAAAACGAATAAAAGCAGCGCATAATCGAGTAGACGGCTCCGCCAGAAACTGACGGAGTGCGCCTCTCACACCACCGTACGTACGGGTCTCGTATACGGCGGTTCGCAAAGTGATGGGTTGAGTTCCATGTAAATCTCCA